>SYDZ01000167.1 GCA_005801025.1 Actinomycetota bacterium | reverse complement strand
GTGTTGTCTTTAGTGCGTTTGCCTTTGTTGTACTTTTAGGAACCGTTTTCCCGCTCATTGTTGAGGCCGTCGATAACCGCCGTCTCGTTGTAGGGCAACCCTTTTTCAATCGCATGACGATGCCCTTGGGTCTGACGCTCTTATTCTTAATGGCCGTAGCTCCAGTTCTGCCATGGCGTAAGGCGAGTCAAGAGGTTTTACGCGACCGACTTTTCTGGCCTGCATGGTGCGGGGTTTTCACTTTGGCAGTTGCTGTATTTGTCGGTGCCGATGGATGGGCCCCCTTGACAGCTTTTGCCATGGGTGGCTTTGCAAGTGGAGCGGCGTTACGCCAAATCGTTTTGGCAAGTCGTCGGCAAGGTTGGCGCGGAGTCGTGGGGCGCGCCAATGGTGGGATGGTGGTGCACATTGGCGTGATCATTATCGCTGTGGCGTTCACTGCTTCAAGTTCGTATACCCGCACCCAAGAGTTCGTTATGAATGAGGGTGAGACAGTCACCTTCTCAGGGCACTCATTTACTTTTGAAGGTCTTTCTTTAGAGAACGATGATGTCAAGACCAGCATCAAGGCCGCTGTCCGCATTGATGGTGATCAGATTTATAGCCCTGCGCGCAGCAAATATATAAAGCAAGGCATGGATATCGGCACACCCAGCGTCAAAAGTGGATTCGTGAATGATCTCTATCTCACTCTCGAGGGAACAGTTCGTCCCGATGACACTCAGGCGCGGATCAAGATTTTTGTCAAACCTCTGATCCTCTGGCTGTGGATTGGTGGCGCATTGATGGCTATTGGCACTGTCTTAGCGGCATTTCCAGGCAAGCGTCGACGCCCAACTGCGCCGGTGTCGGCAGGCCTCGAAGAATCTGTCAAAGAAGTAGCTGATTATGTCTAAGGACTCGTCGCGTCGTATCGCCCCGCTGATTTCTCTGGGGATTGCGGCGGTGATGACTTTATTTATCATTGTTTTGGTGATCTCGTCTCAACGCAATATTGAAACGGCGCAAACTCCTTTATTATTGAGGCCCGCACCGGAAATTATTAGCAATACTTATGAAGGTAAAGATTTTGTGCTGTCACGTCGCAAAGGTTCGTGGGTCGTTCTGAATTTCTTCAATTCAACATGTGTGCCGTGCAAGCGCGAGCACAGTGAACTAGTGAAGTTTTATGAAAACCAAAAACTTCTCAACGGCACGGGTAGTGAGTTGTACACCATTGTCAATGATGACGATGAGCAGGCGGTGCAAAGTTTCTTTGATGCACGCGGTGGTGGGTGGCCGATCATCCATGATGAGGATGCCAAAATCGCAGTTGATTACGGTATTGCCAAGGTTCCCGAGACGTGGTTGATTAGTCCCACTGGAATTGTCGCACAGCGATTTACGGGTCAAGTGACGGCAGAACTCTTAGGCACCGCTATCGCCACCATGAGCGGAGATAGCGGGCAGTGATGTCATCTCGCCTCAGTAAAATCAAGCGTTGGCCATCATGGTTTTTGATGCTCGTGTGCGCCGGAGTCTTGATGTTCCTCGGGACCCAACGTGATTCCGGACCGTCAACTGCCCAGGAGCGAATTGAAAGCATTTCTCAGCGTCTGGCATGTCCAACATGTGACGGGGAAAGTGTGTACGAGTCGCGCAGTCCAGGCTCTCAAGCCATTCGTCAAGAGATCACCCGTCAGGTTGTTGACGGAGTTCTTACCGATGGTCAAATTGTTCGAATGATTGACGATAGTTATGCCGCTGATCTGAAGTTGATTCCCAGCGCCACTGGTTTTGATGCTTTGATTTGGGTGCTTCCTGTGGCCGCTTTCGTGGCAGCCGTGGGCGGCTTAATCATTGTGTTTCGGCGATGGCGCCATGAGGGTTCTCGATTAGCGACCCAAGAAGATCAAATCCTCGTCACTCAAGCTCGTCAGGCAAGAGACTGAGATGGGGGAAAATCGGTTAGCTCAGTTAGAAGAGGAACGCGATTTCTTACTCTCGTCACTTTCAGATCTTGAGCACGAGTTCAGTGCTGGCGATATTGATGAGGGGGATTACTTTTCGCTGCGCGATTCGTATACCGCTCGGGCAGCAGCTCTGATTCGCGACATAGAGGCGACTGGTGTGCCGCAAGCGACTGCTCGTATGAGTTGGAAGCCTTTTGCTTGGGGAGTTCTGGTCGTGATCATCGCCCTCGCTGCTGGGGTCACCATTGCCCGCACGACAGGTGAGCGTCTGGCGGGTCAGGGGATGAACGGGCCAATTGAAGATGGAAGCGTGAGCTCACTGTTAGTGCAAGCTCGCTCTCAGGGAATGAGCAACGTACCCGCTGGATTATTTTTGTACGCGCGTGTGTTAGCCATTGAGCCGGAAAACATTGAGGCTTTGACATATTTCGGTTGGCTCACAGTTCTGTCCTCCACGCAAGAAGACGACACGACCGTTGCAGTTGAGCGCTTGCAAAACGGTTTGCTGCTACTACGACAGGCAACGATCATTGATGGTGACTACCCCGATGCCCATTGTTTTCTCGGCATCACATTTTTTCGCTTTCTTGATGATGCTCAGGCTGCCCAACCCGAGATGCGCT
>SYDZ01000166.1 GCA_005801025.1 Actinomycetota bacterium | reverse complement strand
GCCGGCGATTACTGAATGAGGTCTGCGTGAAGTTTAAGAAGGGTGACACCGTCATCTACCCTCAGCACGGCGCGTGCAAGGTGGAATTGATCAGCAAGCAAGACCCAATGAATACTGGCAAAGTCCAGGATTATTTGGTTCTGCGTACCGTCATTGGTGAAATGACTTTGCGAGTGCCTATGTCCAAAGTTGATGAGGTCGGAGTTCGTCCACCAGTGTCACCAGATGAACTTGAAGATCTTGTCGCAGTGTTAGCCAAGGCTGACCCACGCGTCCCCCACAACTGGAGTCGCCGTTTCAAGAATCACCAAGAAAAACTCAAGAGTGGCGATGTGTATCAGGTGGCTGAAGTTGTTCGTAACCTGGCAGCGCGCAATCGTGACGCAGCTTTGTCTGCTGCTGAGCGAACCATGTACGAGCGGGCGCGTGTCAATCTGATCTCCGAAATCGCTCCGGCGCTGAAAGTCACGACCGACGAGGCTGAGCAGTACCTAGATGACGCGCTCGCAAAAGGAGTGCTCAAGCCAGTCAAGGTGGTCAAAGCAACCAAGGTGCAGGCCCCCAAAGTTGAGCTTGCGCCAAAAGATACTGACGACGACATGGATGACGACGACATGGATGACGACGACATGGATGACGACGATGACAATTTCATGGAAGAAGCCAAGCCAGTCAAGGCCGCTGCTGTGAAGAAGGTTGCTGTTCCCTAGGCGACGGTTCCTGCGAAGAAGGTTGCTGTTCCCAAGGCGACGGTTCCTGCGAAGAAGGCTGCCGCTGTGAAGAAGGCTGCCACTGCCAAGGAGGTCGCCCCTGTGAAGCCTGTCAAGGCTGCCTCTGCGAAGAAGGCAGCGGCAAAGAAGCCCGAAGCCAAGAAAAAGTAGTTTCCTTCGGGGAGTTCACCCGTGCCACTTTTGTCCAATATTGGTTAGCGTGCGTGCAATGATGAAGCGCGCGGTGATATCTCGTGAAGAACTGAGTGTTCACATCCAGAGTGGCGACATTGAGACTGTGGTCATGGCTTTTGTCGATCGCTATGGGCGTTTGGTAGGTAAGCGTGCGACAGGTCGTTTCTTTCTCGATCACGTGGCCGACCATGGCACCGAGAACTGCGACTATCTGCTCACGTGCGATATTGATAATCAACCCTCTGATGGTTTCCGCTTCTCGAGTTTTGATAAGGGCTACGGCGACATGTTGGCCATGCCCGATTGGGACACCGTGCGTATCGCATCATGGTTGCCCAAGACCGCAATCATTATGTGTGATTTATTGGATGTCGCGAATAACACCTGTGTTGATGTTGCGCCCCGAAGTATTTTGCGCGCGCAGGTTGAAGAGGCTGCAGCCCTGGGTTTCTTGCCGATGCTCGGCAGCGAAATTGAATTCTTTTTATATCACGACTCGTACGGCGAAGCGAAAGCAAAGAACTATCACTCGTTGCGTACGCATTCGGCGTGGGCGCAGGACTACAACATTTTGCAAACAACCCGCGATGAATACATTGTGGGCGCCATTCGAAGTGCGCTTGAAAACTCGGGTGTGCCCATTGAGTTTTCTAAAGGTGAGGCGGGTGCTGGACAGCATGAGATCAACTTGTCGTATTCAACGGCAGTTGAAATGGCTGACCGCAATCACATCTACAAAAATGCGGCCAAAGAAATCGCGGCAGCCAATGGACGATCAATCACCTTTATGGCTAAGCCCGATTTCAATGATGTCGGATCGTCATGCCACATCCACACAAGTTTGTGGACCCTTGATGGATCAAAGTCGGTCTTTGAAGATCACGACGACGCCTTGGGCATGAGCGAAACATTTCGCCATTTCTTGGCTGGACAGATTCATACGGCTCGCGAGTTTTCTTTGCTGTGGGCGCCAACGGTGAATAGCTATCGACGTTTCCAGCTTGGTTCGTGGGCGCCAACCGGTATTGGTTGGGGAGTCGACAATCGCACTCTTGGCTTCCGCAAAGTAGGTCACGGTTCAGGCACCCGTATTGAGAACCGCATTCCAGGTGCTGATGCCAATAGTTACTTGGCATTCGCCGGAACCATTGCTGGTGGCCTGTATGGCATCAAGAACAAGTTGGCGTTAGGTGAACCATGTGCTGGCAACGGATACGAAGATGTCAACGTTGGGCGTGTGCCGTGGAACCTTCCCGATGCCATTGAACTGTGGCGCAATAGTGCAATTGCTCGAGAGTGCTTTGGTGAGAATGTCCACCACTGGATTTTGCGTTCGGCCGAAAGCGAATGGGAAGCCTTCAATCGCACCGTGACCGACTGGGAAAAGAATCGCTACTTCGAGCGAATCTGAGTCTGTGCTTCAAACTTGCCTGGTGGGCAGTATCGTCGAGGCGTAAAGATCGGAGAATTTCATGGGTCGTCTTCAAGGAAAGGTCGCAATCATCACTGGTGGTTCATCAGGTCTCGGTCGCGTTGGCGCAGAACTCTTCGCCCGTGAAGGCGCCCAAATTGTGATCGCTGATGTTGTTGATGGTGATGAAGTGGTGGACGCCATTAGCGCTCTAGGTGGCGAAGCAACATTCGTGCGCTGTGATGTCAGCGATGAAGGTTCTATTGAAGCAGCGGTACAGCACGCGGTTGAAACCTTCGGTGGGTTACACATTTTGTATAACAATGCTGGCGTGATGCTCAGCGATGATGACGGTCCGACGAATACATCTGTTGAGACCTATCAGCGCACCATGGATATCAATGTTTTGGGCACACTGCTTGGGTGTCGCTACGCCATCCCTGCGATGTTGGCAAGTGGTGGCGGATCAATCGTGAATGTGGCGAGTTTCGTGGCTCACATGGGAGCAGCTACTCCGCAAGTGGCGTACACCGCCTCTAAGGGAGCGGTGTTAGCGATGACTCGCGAAATTGCGGTTATGTACGCCCGTCAAGGGATTCGTGCGAATTCGCTGTGTCCTGGACCGATTATGACTCCCATG
>SYDZ01000165.1 GCA_005801025.1 Actinomycetota bacterium | reverse complement strand
TCAAAGAGCGTTATCACACTTTGGAGATCGCTCGTTTGGCAGGCATGCTCAAGCAGATGCCACGTCTTGGTTGGATCCTTGGCTTCTGTGCCATGGCTTCGCTGGGTCTTCCTGGCTTAGCCGGCTTCTGGGGCGAATTCCCAGCAATCCTCTCGGCGTATTCACCTGCAGCTGGTCTTTCAGAGGTCACTTTTCGGGTGTACATGGTGATTGCTGCTCTCGGTACGGTTTTGGCTGCGGCGTATTTGCTGTGGTTATTTCAGCGCATCGCTTTTGGTGAGCCCAAGCCAGAGTTCGCCGGGGAGTCTCATGATGACCACGGACACGGTGAACACAGCCATGACGATCATGGCAGCGACATTCACGATGTCACTATTTTTGAATGGATCGCTTGGACACCGTTCTTGTTGGCCATTGTCGTCTTTGGCGTGTATCCGCAGTTGATGTTCAAAATTATTGATCCAGCCGTGCAGGTGGCTTTGAAGGCCTTCGGAGGCTGATTCGTGCTGTATTCGATTCTCGCTCAGATGCCGTGGAAGTCACCATCGGTTGACTACCACGCCATCGCGCCCGAGATTATTTTGGCTGGCGGCATCTGTCTGATCATCCTTGTGGATCTGTTCACCAGTGAATCAAAAAAATGGATCACGGCGAGCCTCACTGGTTTCGTCATGCTTGGTGCCCTCGTTCCTATTCTTACGTTGGCGGTGAGTGACATCAATGTGCGATCACTATTTGACGGTCGCTATGTGGTTGACGAATTTGCTCTGACATTGAAAGCCCTGTTCTTAATCGCTGGTTATGTGGTGGTGCTGCTTTCGCAGAATCATGTTGAAGAAGGCGACTACTATCAGGGCGAGTACTACACTTTGCTCCTCACATCAGTTGCTGGCATGGTGATGATGGCCTCAAGTCGCGACCTCGTCAGCATCTTCGTATCTTTGGAAATGTTGAGTATTCCTGGCTACATGTTGGCTGCTTGGCGTAAGCGAGATCGCAAGAGCAATGAGGCTGGAATCAAGTATTACCTTCTCGGTGTTTTTGCTTCAGCCATCATGTTGTACGGCATGAGTTTGCTGTATGGAGTCACCAATAGCACGTTGCTCAGCGATATCGGTCGTGAATTGACTGTCAAGGGTCAGTTCGGTGGCGTTCAAGCATTAGCAATCACCTTCACGTTGATTGGTTTCGCATTCAAGGTCTCTGCTGTTCCATTTCATTCGTGGGCTCCTGATACGTACGAAGGCGCACCACTTCCCGTCACCGCGTTTCTTTCAGTCGCAAGCAAAGCGGCCGGATTTGTGGCGTTGGTGACTTTGATTTATGTGGGCTTCTCACAGGCCCAAGATGTATGGCAACCCTTCCTGTGGGTGCTAGCGGCGATCACGATGACTGTCGGCAACCTCTTGGCCTTGCGTCAAACGAATATTGTGCGAATGTTGGCGTACTCCAGCATTAGCCAAGGTGGTTTCATCTTGATGCCTCTGGCAGTTGCCGGCACGGGCGATGCCGCTGGACCAGCCTTGCAATCGGTAGTTGTGTATCTCATTGTGTACGCAGCAATGAACCTCGGTATGTTCGCCGTTGTCATCGCCGCTGCGCGAACAACTCGTAGTGGTGAGATCAGCAGCTTTGGAGGATTGTTTTCTTATGCTCCAGGTCTCGGAGTCTTGATGACGATCTTCTTGGCATCACTGGCTGGTATCCCGCCACTCGGCGGATGGATCGCTAAGTTCACTGCCTTCCGCGCTGTCCTTGAAGCTGGTGGCAACTGGGGTTACGCACTCGCAGTCATTGGAGCCGTGAACTCCGTCGTCGCCTTTGGTTACTACGGCACCATTATGCGTGAGATTTGGATGAAGCCCGCTCCACATGGTGAGACCTCAGCGGTCAAAACTCCAAGCTCGTTGATAGCGGCGATGGTTATCACCACGACAGCGACCATCATATTTGGTGTCTTGCCTGGTGCAGTCTTGCGTTTCGGCGACCTCGCCGATCTCACTGGTGCTTTCGGCCTCTGAGTACATCGGCAGTGTCATCGACACTGCGGAAAACCAAGAGTTTCGTTTTGACCGCTTTATGCACGAGGCCCTCTATGGACCGGCAGGTTTTTATACATCTGGCATCGGTCGTGCAGGTCGTCGCGGTGATTTCATCACCTCGCCAGAGATAGGCCCACTTTTCGGCACAGTCATCGCGCGCGCTCTTGACTCATGGTGGATTGCCATGGGAAGTCCACATGACTTCCGTATCTTTGATGTGGGATGTGGCCCAGGTGGATTGGCGAGATCAATTATCGCTGCGCAACCACAATGTCTCGGAGGTGATTCATCGCGTTACGTGTTCGTAGAAATTAGTGACTCACAATGGGCTACCCATCCAAATGGTGTGACATCCATGAAGGCATTACCGACGGGAATTCTCAACGGGGTTGTGTTGGCCAATGAATTACTGGACAATCTCCCTTTTCGTTTACTTGTCAACGATGGTGAGTGGCGTGAGGCTTGGGTGACGCATCGAGATGGATCATTGAGCGAGGTATTACACTCGTTGCTTGATCAGCCAAATTTTTATTTACCAATCAAAGCAGCTCATGGCGCTCGCATTCCGTGGCAGCAATCGGCGGTCGAGTGGGTCAATGATGTCGTGGGCAGACTCAATGGACGTTTGGTTGTCATTGATTATTCTGTGGCATCGACCAGTGAACTTTCCCAGCGACCCTGGCGCGATTGGTTACGTACATATGCGGGCCATGAAAAGGGAGCCCACTATCTACGTAACGTTGGTTCACAAGACATCACCAATGATGTGTGCCTCGACCAGATGATTGCGACATGTGGGCAACCAGATTCTGTGCGCTCACAATCTCAGTTCTTGCAATTGTGGGGTATTGATGAATTGGTTGAAGAGGGTAAACGAATCTGGAATGAAGAATCAGCGCGACCAGGGTTGCAGGCGATGAAAATGCGCAGCCGAATCAGTGAAGCCGAAGCCCTTCTAGATCCGACCGGGGTTGGCGGTTTTACCGTGATGGAGTGGGTTAGGTTACAAAGATGATTACCGTTGAGGGCTTAACCAAAAAGTACGGTTCAACGATTGCAGTTGACTCTCTCTCCTTTACTGTGAAGCCCGGACGTGTGACAGGTTTTCTTGGGCCAAACGGTTCGGGAAAGAGCACGACAATGCGCTGCATGATCGGCCTTGACCGCGTGCACTCGGGGATCGCCCTCTTTGACGGAAAGCCATATCAAGAACTCAAGAAACCACTTCATGAAGTGGGCACCTTGCTCGACGCCGGAAACGCCCATTCAGGTCGAACTGCTCGTAACCATTTGCGATGGTTGGCAATGAGTAACGGAGTGTCATCCAAACGTGTTGATGAAGTTCTTGAACTCGTGGGCTTAATGGATGTCGCCAAAAAACGTGTTGGTCAATTCTCGTTAGGTATGAAGCAACGCCTCGGATTAGCGGCGGTGCTATTGGGGGATCCAAAAGTCGTCATCTTGGATGAGCCAGCAAATGGTCTTGACCCCGAAGGTATTCGTTGGATTCGAGAAATGCTCAAGCACTTGGCATCGCAGGGTCGATCGGTTTTGGTGAGCAGTCACTTACTTTCAGAGATGGCGCTCATGGCCGATGACCTGATTGTGATTGGTAAAGGTCGATTGATTACCGAATGCACCGTCCCTGATTTTGTTAATCAATATGCCAAGAAATGGGTTGTTGTGAAAAGTCCACAACTGACGTCCCTGGTGTCGTTGGCTCAAGAGCAGGGCATGCATGTTTCCATGGGGAGTAATCTCGCCGAATTTCATGGTGCGGAAGCGGCAATGATTGGTGAACTTGCGGCCAAGAACAACGTAGTGTTGCACGAGTTATCAACACAAACTGGCTCGCTTGAAGATGCATTCTTAGAAGTCACCGCCGATGCCGTGCAATATCACGGACATGCCGAGACCCAGTCGAAGGGAGTTGCATCATGATTGCACTCATTCGTAGTGAATGGTTGAAGTTACGTACGGTTCGCTCCAATATCACCATGGCGTGTTTTGCCGTCATCTTGCCTTTGGCGATCACCTTGCTGACCACGGTGTTCATTGATGTTTACTCGGTTGATGATGCAACAGTTTCGGTTGTTCTATTAGGAAGTGGCTCTCTGAGTGTCTTGCTATTCGGAATTATTGGGGCGTTAGCCATCACTCAGGAATATTCGCAAGGAACAATCCGACTCACATTGGCGGCGAATCCTCACCGAATTCGCGCCTACGTAGCCAAAGGCATTGTGCTCGCAATCTTGTCGGGTGGACTTGCCGCATTCATTATTTTGGTTGGCAACACTGCGGGCGTAGCAATATTGGATTCACGCGGTGCTGTGGGCAAGTTGTCCAACGGCGATATGGGTCAGGCATATTTAGCACTGATTGCAATAGGTATTTTGGTCTCGCTACTTGGAATGGCAATCGGCACCTTGACGCGCAATCCACCGAGTGCCGTCACTGTTTTAGTCTTGTGGCCGCTTCTTTTTGAAGCACTCATTGGTGGTCTTCTGTCAGTTGCTTTCAGCGAATCAATCTTTAAGTGGTTGCCGTTTCAAACAGGGTTGAATGCGTTGCGACTTGAAGACTACGAACTGGACTTTGGTCGCTGGGGATCAGTCGGGTATTTCGGACTGTGGATTCTTACTGTTAGTATGTTCGCCCTCGTCCGCTTCAAACGCCGCGATGCATGAACTCTTATGTCTTGGCGCTTAGAGTTGAGTAGTTGAAGTCAAAGAAAATTTCACGCTGTACCGTGGAGGGAATATGTCAACTGATGACACACCAGTAAATATTGATGATCTGTTATTGGAGAATCGCAAGTTCGCACCATCAACGGATTTCAAGACAAACTCATTAGCCATTGGGACTCATCTTTATGATCAGGCTGCAAGTGATGACGAAGGTTTTTGGGCTCAACAGGCGACTGAACTGCTGCACTGGGATCAGGACTGGCACACCATCTGTGAGTGGGATCTTCCTTACGCAAAGTGGTTCATCGGTGGCAAACTCAACGTCTCATACAACTGTTTAGATCGTCATGTGTTGGCTGGCAGGGGGGACAAGGTAGCCATTCATTGGGAGGGTGAGCCAGGCGATACCCGCACTATCACTTATTCTCAGTTACTTGATGAGGTGCAGAAATTTTCTAATGTCTTGAAATCTCTCGGCGTCAATAAGGGCGATCGCATCAACATTTATTTGCCAATGATTCCTGAAGCAGCGGTTGCAATGCTGGCGTGCGCGCGCATCGGTGCAGCCCATAGTGTGGTCTTTGGTGGTTTCTCATCGCAAGCGCTAGCCGATCGCATCAACGATGCCGAAGCAAAAGTTTTGATCACTGCTGATGGTGGGTATCGCCGTGGAGATGTGTTTGCTCTCAAGCCTGCCGCCGATGAAGCGATAGCGAATACGCCGACGATTGAACATGTGGTTGTTGTCAAGCGTGGGGGTAATGAAGTGGTTATGGTCGCTGGTCGTGATCACTGGTATCACGACTTGATGTCAATTGCGGACCCTATGTGCGCCGCCGAGGCAATGGATAGTGAACAGTTGCTATTCCTGTTGTATACATCGGGGACTACAGGCAAACCCAAGGGCATTATGCACACCACGGGTGGCTATCTCACTCACGTGACCTATACGCATAAGTATGTTTTTGATCTTCACCCTGAGACAGATGTCTATTGGTGTACAGCCGATGTGGGTTGGATCACTGGTCACAGTTATATCGTCTATGGACCACTATCAAATGGTGCCACGCAAGTGATTTATGAGGGTGTACCTAACTATCCAGCAAACGATCGCCTGTGGTCGATTGTTGAGAAATACGGCGTGACGATTTTTTACACTGCTCCGACAGCTATCCGCACTTTTATGAAGTGGGGTGACGAGGAACCCGCCAAGCACAATATGTCATCGCTGCGTTTATTGGGCTCAGTTGGTGAACCGATTAACCCTGAGGCTTGGATGTGGTATCGCGACACTATTGGTCGCGGAGAATGTCCGGTTGTTGATA
>SYDZ01000164.1 GCA_005801025.1 Actinomycetota bacterium | reverse complement strand
CTCTCGGTGTCTCGTTTTTTTATCCCTCGCTATTGGCAATGGCTGTCGAAGGTAGCGACTCCGATGAGCGCGTGGAAGTCGTGGCTAGTTTCACCAGTTTTTTTGAAATAGGTGGGGTGATTGGCGGATTAGCGCTAGGCGTGATCGGTAAGTTATTTGGCGAGCGGTCCACATTCTTTGGTGGCATGGTATTTGCCGTTATGGGCTTGTCGCTTCTGCGCGCCCCTTCAACTGACGGCCAGGAATGAGACACGATAAAACCAAAGTGATGATGAGAACAGGAATCGCCATGCGAAACACTGTTGTCACAGCGTGAGCGAATACTTCAAGGGCCTGTTCGCGAAGTGGTGATTCAAGTTGCTTGATTTTTCGTGGGGTCTGAATCAGTTTCTCGTCAATACGTCCTTCAAGTTGGGAATTGAAAATCGCACCGTAGATAGCTAGACCAATGGCGCCACCAAGTTGTCGAACAAAGATAACGATTGACGATGCAGCGCCGATTTCATGGCTCTCCACAGCGTTCTGCACCGCAAGTGTGCTGGTGGGGAAGATTGCACCCATGCCCGCACCAATGAAGAATGATGCCGTCATCGCAAGATAGAGATATACGTGAGTTGAACCCAATAATGAGGCCATGATGAATCCGACTAATGTCAATACAGCACCAACTGGTGGCCACACTTTGTAGGTACCGGTACGCGAAGTGATGCGACCAATAATGATTGCCGTTCCCGCAACCGCAACAGCGAGTGGCACGAGTAAGAGTCCTGAGTTTGTTGCCGAAACACCAGTGACACCCTGCAGGTAGAGCGGCATGAAGGCGTTTGCTCCGTAGAAAATTGCGCCGACTAAAATCATCAATGGCACGATTGCTCGGACCACATCAATTTTCATTAAGTGCAAAGGGACGATGGGTTCTTCGGCGCGACTTTCCCAGCGGAAAAATGCAACACTGACGATGAGAGCGGCAGCAAAGAGAGCAATTGTTGGCGCAGACAACCAGCCGTATGAACCACCGGTCCATGAGAGACCAAGAATCAGGCAGGAGACTGCAACAACGAGCAGTGTTGCACCGATGTAATCGACTTTCTGTTGCATTGCTGTGAACGGAAGTTTCAAAGATTTGTTGGTGATCATCAAGGCGATAATGCCGACGGGTAAGTTCACCAAAAAGATCCAACGCCAACTTGTGTTGTCAACAATGAAGCCGCCTATCAAAGGGCCAATCACGCTACTGATAGTGAACACACTTGTGATGAAGCCGACGTATCTACCGCGTTCACGTGGCGGCACGATGTCACCGATGATGGCAAATGACAATGAGAACAATCCGCCACCGCCGATGCCTTGAACGCCACGGGCCACGACGAGTTGCCACATTGATTGGGAGATTCCGCAGATCATTGAGCCAAGAAGAAAAGTAAGAATGGCAATGTGGAAAAGTCGGCGCCGACCGTAGAGGTCAGATAATTTTCCGAATAAGGGTGTGGCGACGGTGCTGGTGAGCATGTACGAGGTGCCGATCCATGCGTAGTATTTGAGGCCACCGAGATCGCCGACAATCGTTGCTAGGGCAGTGTTGACGATCGTGCCATCAAGAGCCGACAAACCCATAGCCGCCATGACACCGGCGAAGACAACGTAGATCTGTCGTTGTGTGAGGTTGCCGGCGTTCATCTGGACAACCGGTTGTTCGGTGGACATGCGCACTCCTTTACTTGTAGAATACAACAACTAAATTGTTAATGGGTGGGTCTGCCCGCGGGTTTGGACGTGCCGGCGTGTGACAAGTGGCAAGATGAAGCCATGTCGTCGTTGCGTTCTATGAGTTACAAAAGCCCAGTTGGTCGCCTCACTCTGGTCGCCTCTGATGTTGGTTTACGGGCCATACTGTGGCCCGAAGATGACCCTTTGCGTGTACGTGGAGTGGAGGGAGTCAAAAAGGGTGCCAGCGAGATTCTGACGGATGCGACAGCGCAGTTGGATGAATATTTTGCGGGCGCTCGCCAAGAATTCGACCTGGCCCTCGACCCAGTCGGAACGCCTTTTCAGCGTCAGGTGTGGGATGTATTGCGGTCGATTCCGTATGGGCAGACAATGAGTTACGGCGAGCAGGCCGGCGTTCTAGGCGATTCAAAGAAGGCGCGCGCTGCGGGATCGGCGAATGGTAAAAATCCTCTCAGCATTGTGGTGCCGTGTCATCGAGTGATTGGGGCCAATGGTTCGCTGACTGGTTTTGCTGGTGGCATGACAGCAAAAAAGTTTTTACTTAATCTCGAACAACGTCATCGAAGTTCACGGTTACCGATTCGTCAAGGCGATGAAGACCCGCGGTTAATGGAAATGTTTTCTAAGGGCCTCACGGGACCGGGTGGAGAGCCGCTCAATATTTTTGGAGTACTCGCAAATCATCCAGACATGCTCAAGCGTTGGCTGGTTTTCGCTACTCATGTTTTGTCCAAGAATACTTTGACTGCGCGTGATCGCGAGTTGCTGATCTTGCGCACTGGGTGGAACTGTCGGTCGCGTTACGAGTGGGGACAGCATGTTGTCATCGCGCAACATTGCGGAATCACTGCTCGGGAAATAGCGGCAGTAAAGAAAGGCGTCTTATCTGCTGTATGGTCAAAAAAAGATAAGTTGCTGCTGACGGGTGCTGATGAATTACACAGTGATTACTGTCTATCTGACATAACTTGGGCAGCATTATCGGCGCAGTATTCGCATCAACAGATATTGGATCTCATTGCGACGGTCGGCAACTATCACATGGTGGCAATGTTTTTGAAGAGCACAAAAGTCCCGCTTGATGTCGGAGTCCCCGACGATCCGGATTTTCTTTAGTTATTTGCGACGTGATGAGGCTATTTGTTCGCGGCGACGGCGAGCTTGCTCTTGCTCAGCGGCTTTGCGAACCTTGCGCTGTTCTTTGAGCGCCAGGCGTTCGGCATCGTCAACCCGGAGCGGAGGCAGTGGAGCCATAATCACTACTGGGGCTGGTGGAAGTTTGAATTCGTCATCGTGCTTGAGTAGACGGGTGATGATTGGCGAGGCAATGGCTTCGCCGGTAACAACGGAAGCCAGCATCACTTGAGTCACAGGCAAAGAGTGTGTTTTGATGATGGCGGGAAGGGCTTCGCGCAAGTTCTCTTCGCTCGGGTCGTCAGAGTTATCTCCGAGGGCAGCGATGCAGTCGGCCAGACATTTGTCGGTCAGGAGCAATGCCATTCGCTCAAGATCACCGTTGATGCGACCTTTGGCAACGCTGATGCGGATCGCTTCGACGAGGGCTGGCATGTCAAGGTCCTCGCCCATCACACTGGCAACAAGTTGCACGGACTCTTGGCCCTCTTCGTCGAGACCCTCATAGAGAGAGGCGATCTTTTCATCGGGAAGTCCGCGAAAAGCTCGATCGAGCATGGATAGGGCAGTCAGACGATTCTTTACTTGATTCACGAGAGATGAGGCTAGCGGTGTAAGACGCGTCAGAATGGAGGTATGAGTGCAGAGAGCGGATTAAAGAGACGGATTCAAGCAGATATCTCCGAGGCGTTGAGGTCGGGTGATGAGTTACTGAAGTCAACCTTGAGGATGGCGTTGGCGGCGATTATGAATGCTGAAGTCGCTGGGGCGCAAGCCACGGTCTTGACAGATGACCAGATTATTCATCTCTTGCGCTCAGAGGTGAAAAAGCGAGCTGAGTCGGCGGAGATCTATGCCGCGGCGGGCCGCACCGAGTTGGCGACCAAAGAAACTCAAGAGATGGCGATTATCGAGACGTACCTTCCAGCAGCAATGGACGCAGCGGCTCTTGCGAGCATCGTGGCGCAGGAAGTTGCCAACGCTGCTGCCAATGGTCAAGAAGGTCCGCGAGCAATGGGAGCGGTCATCAAGGCGGTGAAAGAGCGCGTCGGTGCCCAAGCAGATGGGTCGGCGATTGCAGCGGCTGTGAAGAGCGCTCTCAGTTGAGACAAACCAGAGGCGTCGAGGACAAGAAACATTGCTCATGGATCGTGCGCTAGGGGTTTTGCTAGCCTAAATCTCATCGGTTTTTTTTCAAAGGCTTGCACCATGAGCCTTTCAAGCGGGAGGCAAGAGCAGTGAGCAGAAGCCCGTCAAGAGTTGTGATAGCGGCACCTATGTCGTTCACAGGGTCCGCTGGAAGAGTCATCAATTTGTTCTGGCGCGGCAAACCGATACTGATCAAACTCGGCATTGGCTTGTGGGTGATACCTGTCATTTTGGGCATCTGGTGGCTTCTCATCATTTCGTGGTACGCCATATTTGGGATATTTCTTCTTCCTTACCGCTTGCTCCGCCGAGGCGCGCGCAAGCGTAAAAGGGGGACACTCAGGCATGGGGAGATACTTGCTGCAATCCTAGAAACGGGTCGGAAATCATGACTACCTTCAGACTGTCAAAAGAGTCAGCAAAACAAAGTGCCATCCTTGGTCAAGTTATTTGTGAAAGCCTTGACTCATGAATCCCTGGCTGCTCGTAGGATTTTTTGCCGGTTTTATTCTTCTTCGCGCGTGGATGAAAAAGGGCTCTGGATCATGAGTGATCGGTGAGGGTCCCGCTGTTCTGAAACCAAAGTTTTTGTTGCGTGCTGGGCGAATTTGAGTGTCCCGTGCACATACATGAGGGAGTGAATCTTTACAAGTAGCGTGACAACTACTTTTCTGACGCCCACGGTAGGAATCGCACCTACATCGCGAGATGTTGAGAGATGTGACCTAACTGACGGTGATTGTGCCCGTCATTGACGGGTGAATTGAGCAATAGAACGCATAGACACCGGCGTCTGAAAACGTCCGTGAGTATGGTGCGCCGGTTGCGCCGCGACCAGCGGCTCCGTTCTGCCACGTGACGTCGTGCGATGCGCTGACGACGAAAGCCACTGATTGGCCGACTGAGATACTGAGAGTTGTCGGCGTAAAGGCAAGACCACTTGTTGTCACAGTTCCGGCAGGTCCAGAAGGTGCAACGGTGGTAGTTGTGGTCGGGGCAACGGTTGTCGCTGGTGCTGCGGTCGTCGTCAGTGGCGCAACAGTTGTCGTCGCCGGTGCACACGGAATAGCCACTTGAGGAGCCAACGCCAAACTGCCAAGCAACACCAACGGTGCCACCACAACCGATATTCGGCCAGCAGACTGACGTACCCAACGCGTCACAATCACACCAACAACCAACAAGAGTGAACCGGCAACTAACACAAAAGTTGAGCCACCCGTTTCTGGCAAATTACAGACATCAACAGCGAACATTGCCACTCCTTGGTCACCTAAAAATATATGGAAGATTTACCAGAGACCATTCCTGTGCACAAATACCTTTGGCTCGACATCAAGTTCACTGACCTCGAGAGCATTTACCTGGCGCCCACGGTAGGAATCGGACCTACGACCTTCTGCTCCGGAGGCAGACGCTCTATCCACTGAGCTACGTGGGCAACAGTGGTGAGCCTAGCGGGGCAACAAGGAGCACTGAATGCCCAAACCACACACTTGCCGAGCACCTCTATCGGCAACAATAGAGAGGACATGTCCTCCCAGACCAGTACCGATCCACTTCTCATTTTGTCGAGCGCCTTGCAGACCGCCTTCGAGGCTGTGGCTGGTCGCATAGGGGTCGATCCCGTCATCCGTTCAAGTGACCGCGCCGATGCTCAGGCCAACGGGGCGCTCGGTCTCGCCAAGGAACTCGGGCAAAACCCACGCCAAGTCGCCGAAGCAGTACTGGCCGAGTGCGCTGGCCTCGCAGGCATCTGCTCCTCAGTAGAAGTCGCCGGACCCGGATTTCTCAATCTCGTTTTCAGCAATGACTTTCTATCTCGACTTCTCAACGAAGTAGCCAGTGGTCCGCGTCTCGGTATCGGCACTGTCCCGAGCAAGCGCGTCGTGGTTGACTACTCGGCACCGAACGTCGCCAAGGAAATGCACGTCGGTCAT
>SYDZ01000163.1 GCA_005801025.1 Actinomycetota bacterium | reverse complement strand
TACATTGACGTCTCCAACCTCCGAGGGTGACGTTCATTCGGGGTAAATCCCCGAATGACACCCCACATAGTTCGGCATCAATGCCACAGGAAATCTCTGGTTGCACATTTTTCTCGAGTCCGATCGTTTATCGGGAAGACAGACAGCAAGAAAAAGTGATGAGCCGCTGAGGAATCAGCCGTCAGTCACTTATGCGCCTGTCGCCTAAAAAATTAATCTGTACTGGAGAAACAAATCGTGAAACTATTTTACAACGACGACTATGTGGCGGCGGAATATGCGTACGATACGACGCGCAAAGCGAAGCACATTAGGCAATCACTAAGTGACGATCCCGTTGACAACCTTGAAATTTGGGACCCTCTTCATTTTGTTGAACGGTCGTTGGAAGTCATCGCCAAGATCCACGACGAACCATACGTTGAGGCGTTAAAAACAGGGATCCCAAAAACACTCGCGGAATCTCAAGGGTTTGACTGGGACGCAGGAATTTGGACTAGTGCGGTCGCCCACAGCGCGGGTCTTATCGCGGCCACTACGTATGCATTACGAGATAAGGAGCGGGCAGGCAGTCTGTCTTCGGGTCTCCACCATGCTCGACGATCCAGCGGCAAAGGTAATTGCACCGTCAACGGTCTAGCGGTAGCAGCTCACCAGGCGATAACGATGGGTGCTCCTCGGGTGCTCATTCTTGATTTCGACGCCCATGCAGGCGGTGGGACTTGGGACATCATGAGTCACCACCTTCCTTCTGTCGTTCAACTTGATGTCACCTGTGCCAATTTTGATACCTATCAACCCGACGGGGAAAGTCGTCTCATCTACAGCAGTCCGCAGAGTTACCGAGAAGACATCACTCGCGCGTTGCACCACGCAACACTTCTTGATCCATTTGACATCGTGATCTACAACGCAGGCATGGACCCTCTCAACAGTGGAGTGTCATTGTCCGATATCACATGGCGAGAACATACAGTGAGCGACTTCATCGGTGACACTCCAGCGATCTTTGCCCTTGCGGGTGGGTATACATGGGGCAACAAGACGATGGATGAAGTCGTTAGTTGGCACAGAATCACGATTGACTTCTGGGCATCATTCGACACGCGATGATCATCATCTCACGCGTGATCAAAATTGTTATGCTCTCTGCCCTCAGAAAAAATCTGGGAGACCTACAAGCAACAGTGTTCCTCTAGTAATTCCCACAACAGTTGCCGAGCTTCGGGGGTATCTGTTTTCTTTGTGGTTGATGTTTTATGGATCGGCCAGACCTCTCGATCGCACCAAAAGGTTCCAGAAGCACCAGGCAGTGCGTTGACCGCGGAAAGCCAAGCAATTGTGTCGGCCCCTTCACGGGCAGAGCGCAAAATTGGTGCGGTCACACGACGAAATCCCGGAATGCTTTCTTGAACACCAGGTGTGTCGGCCCATCCTGGATGCATCGCAACAAATTCAGTTTCGGCAACCCGTTCGGCCCATATTTCATTCAGCGTTACCTGCACCCGTTTCGCGATTGCATATTGCTGACTGCCGTTGTACTTGTCGGCAGACATCTCGAGAGAAGCACCACGACGTAGGTCAGGTATTCCCTTTGTATACATGCCGCCCGATGAAACCGTGACAACTCGTCCGTCACGAAGCACTGGCAACAGCAATGAGGTCATGAGGTACGGTCCAACCACATGCGACGCAATGGTTTGTTCAATACCATCAGCTGAAACCTGACGAGAATTGAGAAGTGCGCCAGCGTTATGAACGAGGACATTGATGTGACTCGTCAACTTTTGAATGTCGACACACGCCCGACGCACGGCGGCGAGATCACCCATTTCAGCAATCACAACTTCGGGTTTTCCTGCCGCGCACTTGGGTTCAATTTCAGCAATCGTGGCAGCCAACTTTTGGGGATTTCGTCCCACCAAAATCAACTTGGCGCCGGTGGGCGCAAGCAACCGCGCAACTTCTGCACCAAGACCCGATGTTGGACCAGTGATAACCACCGTCTGACCGGTCAGGTCAAAATCTGAAATCTCAGACCATCCACCGAGTTTCTTGCGAATCAAAAAGCCGATCTTGGAGAAGCCTGGCACAACTGCGAAGTCAAGAACTTTGCTCACAGTGGTTGAAATCGGCGACGAATGCGGGGGCATATTCACAGATTCATTGTGACAGAGAAATTCATGGACCCACAGTCGTACCAACAAGATCATTCGCTAAGATTCACACATGCGGCGATCTGTCACTTCAGTGTTCTTGGGTGTGGGGATCTTGGGCGTGGGCCTGTCTGCTCTCGTGGGCTGCGGGTCAAGCGACACAACTCAAGAGGCTGTCACTTCGCCTTCTTCAACGTCGGTCGCTCAGACAACCGAGCCCTTGACTTCAGACACTGTTGCGCCATCGCTCATTCAAGAGGTGTCGGCGAACATTATTGGCACGCAAACCTCCTTTTCCCTGACTGCTGCTCTCGCCGAAAGCCCAGTGGTTTTTTGGTTTTGGGCGCCTGGTTGAGGCACGTGCAATCGAGAAGCCCCCTCGGTCGAGGAGGTCAGCAAAAAGTTCAGCGGAAAAGTTCGCATTATCGGAGTGGCCTGGAACGGCACTGACGATTCATACCTTGAATTCATTGATCGCCATTCGTTGACTTTTGACAATCTGGACGACACTGCTGCGTTGATATTTGGCGAATATGACATTCCGTCTCAACCAGCGTGGGCCTTCATTAATCAAGACGGAGCGCTTGAAACGAGACTGGGCGTCGTGTCGCAAGATGAATTGTTTAACTTGCTCTCAAATCTCTAGAGCACACATCCTTCATTGCCGAGCCAATATCCTGCCGATCGGCTAACAATGAACCGATCACGGCATCGATTGCTTGAGATGTCGCTAGGACACGACTAGTCGGGTACGGGTCGCAGTTGCTTTGATCCATGCTTTATTCCACCGATAAAACGGGCATATTTATCGGCTGAATGTGACATTCAACATCTTGTCATCGATACAGAACGCCAATGTTGGCATCACCAAACCAAGCGTGACAGGCTCAATGTATGCAGTTTGACATCGTAATTATCGGAGGTGGACCAGGGGGTTCATCGGCGGCAATTTCAGCTGCACGCGCCGGACTACGCGTGGTCTTATGCGAAAAAGGTTCATATGGTCGCGACAAAGTCTGTGGCGATGGTTTAACGCCCCGAGCGATTGGTGCCCTCAATGATTTAAACATTGATCATTCAGTTGCACATCGTATTGATGGCCTGCGCATGATTGCTGGCAAGAAGCAGCGCGAACTTTTGTGGCCAGCAACTGATCGCTTCCCACATCATGGTGCGGTGTGGCCTCGACAGAAATTTGATAACCATCTGCTTGATATAGCAATCAAGGCTGGCGCTGATGTTCGTTTCAACACCGAAGCGTTGCCCGTCATTGAAGACGGTGTCGTTGTCGGCGTTCAAGTGAACGGCGAAGTCTTGCGCTCGTCACTCGTGGTCTTGGCAACCGGCGCTCAGGGGGCAGCAGCAAAAATGCTTGGCGCGGTTCGTGACCCCGACGAAACTTTCGGTTTAGCCATCCGAGCGTACGCTCCAACACCTCGTCATGCCGAACGTCATCTTGAAGCATGTTTGAGTTTGCGTGATGAACACGGCACTCCGGTCCCTGGATATGGCTGGATGTTTCCGGCGGGCGACGGCACCGTCAATATCGGCGTTGGCGCTTTGAGCACAATGAAGGGTTTCAAAAAACTCAATCTCAATACCTTGCTCGATCAATACGCATCAATCGTTCGCGAACCCTGGTCATTGGGTGCTTATGTTGAGAAGCCACGAGCATGGCGTTTACCGATGAGCTGCATTCGACGCCACGGACCAGGTTGGGTTGCTATTGGCGATGCCGCCGGATTTGTGAACCCGATGAACGGCGAGGGTATTGACTACGCGCTCGAGTCGGGTGCACTCGCAGTGAAGTGTTTTATTGATAACCCTGCGACGGCACCGAGTTCATACGACACGCAAGTCGGTGAACGTTTTGATGCGTTCTTACGCACTGGGCGACGATTCAGTTTTATCATCGGTCATCCGTGGTTGTTACGCCCAGGTTTACGCCTCTCTGTCGGAACTCAAGCGGCAGCCGATATCACACTTGCTGTCATGGGAAATTTGATCGACTCGACGACTCCTGGCCTTGCCGGAAAAGTGATGCGGCTTGCTGACAACACATTGCGTATTGCCGATCCGTTACTGCGGCGAACTCGTGCCAAGGCATAGTAAACACATCTCAATAAACGAGACCTAGTGATTCAATGCACTCGCCCGAGGTTGCACGAGCAATCACCAGCTGC
>SYDZ01000162.1 GCA_005801025.1 Actinomycetota bacterium | reverse complement strand
TCAAGGGCGGACGTGAAGCTGGCGAAAAATTTGTTGCTGGCCTGCAGTTGCACAGCCATGTTGCCAACATTGGTGATGTGCGCAGCTTGGTGATTCAGCCGTCAACGACGACACACAGTCAGTTGACCGCTGAAGAGCAGGTTGCTTCAGGTGTGAATCCTGGGCTCGTGCGTTTGAGCGTGGGTCTTGAGTCAATCAAGGACATCATTGCCGACCTGGAATTAGGTTTTGCTGCTGCTCAATAAAGCAGTCGTCATAAAACTTTAGTCGGGGCGATTTTCGTCGAGGAACTTTTCAAACTCGGCTGCTAAATCATCACCCGATGTCATTGTTGCTTCGGTGTGACGATCAAACTGTAGTTCAAGCATTTTGACGTAGTTCAAAGCGCGATCATCTTCAGAAACTGCGTCGTCATGTAGTGAACGCCAACGCTCAATGTCCTCATCAAGTTCACTGTGCCGTGTCGGCACGCCTAGGACGTGCTCAAGTTGACGCAAGAGTGCCGCCGATGCTTGTGGATGTTGCGCATTACCCAGATAATGCGGCACGCCAACGCGTAACGAAATCGCAGGAAGCTCCTCACGTTCAAATTCTGTTTGCATGACCCCAATGACACCGGTCATACCTTGATAAGACGGACGTGAGAGTCCAAGTGAACGCGCCAACTGGGGATCAACCGTGCTGCCCACAACGCTCGGCGTGCGGGTGTGGGGAATTGCATCTGCAGAAGCGCCAACGGTAACAATCGCCTCGCAGCCGAGACGTGTGTAGGCGGCGACGACGCAACGCACGAAGGTATGCCAGCGAGTGTGCGGTTCAACTCCAGAGATGACGACGATGTCTCGCGAGAATTCAGGAAAGCGCAAGGCCATGACATTATTTGATGGCCAGTCAATAACTCGTTCGTCGTTGTCGTCAAGACGAACCTCTGGTCGGATTTGTGTGAAATCGTAAAATGGGTCGGCGTCAATAACTGCGGCAATTTCAGGAGCGTTATGTTCAATGAGATGTTCCAGTGCAGATGTGGCAACTCCTGCAGCATCAAACCATCCGGTGAGGGCGACGACCATGACAGGACGCCGAAGTGGAGCAGCCAATCCATCCCACTTCAAGACCTCATTGACTTCCATTCCTAGAGTCTCACCCGCGCAATGCCTCAACCACAACGTCAATGCACGCTGTCAGTGCTTGAACATCCTCGGGATCCACAGCAGGGAACATGCCAACGCGCAGTTGGTTGCGACCCAATTTGCGATAACTATCGGTATCAACGACCCCATTTGCACGCAATGCCGCACAAATGTCGTTGGCGTCAACGCCGCCGTCAGCCCTCGCTGCGATGTCAATGGTGCCCACAACTTGCGAACGCTTGTCGGCATCAGTGACGAAGGGTGTGGCCCATGATCGGGTCTGCGCCCAGGAATACAAGATTGAGGAGGATTGTTGCGAGCGGGCATTGCACGCGGTCAGACCACCAATCTCAATCATCCAACCGACTTGGGATTCGAGCATGATCAGCGTTGCTAAGGCCGGGGTGTTGTAGGTCTGGTTGGCCTGACTGTTATCGAGAGCGATCTTGAGGTCTAATGATGCTGGTGTCCAACGCTTTGATGCTGAGATTTTCTCGATTCGCTCAATCGCCCGAGGTGAGCATGCGGCAAACCAAATCCCACCATCAGAGGCGAATGATTTCTGGGGAGCGAAATAGTACACATCCACTTCGGCCGGGTCCCACAGCAGTCCGCCAGCGGCAGACGTAGCGTCAACGACGACGAGTGCATCGCCACTACCGGCGGGTCGCATGAGAGGCATCATCACGCCGGTCGAGGTTTCGTTGTGCGTCAGAGCGTATGTGTCAATCCCGTCTTCGCAGACCGATTGCGGATGTGAACCAGGAGCGGTTTTGATGACCGATGGCTCGCCTAGATGAGGTGCAGCGGCTGCCGCTTCGGCGAACTTGGAAGAGAACTCACCAAAAACCAAGTGTTGGCTGCGGTTTTCGATCAGCCCGAAAGTGGCAACATCCCAAAAGACTGTCGAACCACCGTTGCCAAGAAGGATTTCCCAGCCCTCTGGCAGACCGAAAAGTTGACTGAGACCCAAGCGAATTGAGCCCACAAGATTCTTGATTGGCGCCTGGCGATGGGAGGTCCCCATCAACTTTGGTCCTGCCAGATTCAGAGCGAGCATTTGTTCTGGGCGAACCTTTGAAGGTCCGCATCCAAAACGACCATCACGCGGTAAAAGGTCAGAAGAAATGCGAATTGATTGGGGATCACGAGTGCTCACTGTGTAAGCATGGCAGGCATGAGTTCGTTATCCCAAAGCAAGCGCACATCTTCTCGTTTAGCGGCTATCGCCGAATCGGCAACTTTGGCAGTTGACGCCAAAGCCAAAGCCCTCAAAGCTGCCGGGGAGAATGTCATTGGCTTTGGTGCCGGCGAGCCTGATTTCCCGACGCCAGAGCACATAGTTGAAGCAGCGGTCAGGGCCTGTCAGGACCCCAAGATGCATCGCTACACCCCGGCTGCGGGACTTCTGGAACTGCGCGAAGCCATCGCTGTCAAAACCATGCGCGACAGCGGGTTTCAAACAACTGCGAGTCAGGTCCTCGTCACCAATGGTGGAAAGCACGCAGTTTTCACAGCTTTTGCTGCGCTATGTGATCCAGGTGACGAAGTGATCGTGCCGGCACCGTATTGGACGACCTATCCCGAGGCAGTGACCTTGGCAGGTGGTGTACCAGTCATCATCGATACGACGCAAGAAACTGGATTTCGAGTCACAGTTGAGCAACTTGAAAAAGCTGTGACAGCGCGCACGAAAGTTTTGTTATTCGTTTCGCCCGATAACCCTTCAGGTTCGGTTTACCCGCCAGAAGAGGTGAAAGCGATTGGTGAATGGGCGGTGTCGCGTGGCATCTGGGTGATCACTGATGAGATTTATGAACACCTCACCTACGGAGAACATACATTCACCAGTATGCCGACTCTTGTTCCTGAGTTGGCGAATCAATGTGTGATCGTCAATGGTGTGGCAAAGACATATGCAATGACTGGTTGGCGCGTGGGCTGGATGATCGGACCGATCGATGTGATGAAGGCCTCCATCAACTTCCAAAGTCACGCCACATCCAACGTCAATAACATTGCTCAGGCTGCGGCACTTGCCGCAGTTGCCGGAGACTTGTCTGCGGTTTCAATGATGCGCGAAGCGTTTGAACGACGTGGTCGCACGATGCATCGGATGCTGAACGATATTCCTGGCGTGACTTGTCTTGAACCTGAAGGTGCTTTCTACTGCTATCCGAATGTCAGTGGCCTCTTCGGCAAGACTCTCAATGGCAAGACCGCGCACAACAGCATGGATCTTGCCGACATTATTTTGTCGGAAGTCAAAGTGGCGATCGTGCCTGGTGAAGCTTTTGGACCTGCTGGTTTTGCGCGGTTCTCTTTTGCTCTCGGCGACACTGATCTTGAAGAGGGGATTCTCCGGATCGCTGATTTGGTGGCTCGTTCGTCATGAAAAACTTTGATGCCCGACGAAGAGGTGCTAGTTTGTAGAGGTCGGCAATAGCTGATGGCATAGAAAACAGCGAAGCCCGGTGAGATTCCGGCACTGTCCCGCAACGGTAGTTCGTTCAACGAAAGTTGATAACGACGAGTCCGGTCGCCTGATCTGTGTGCGATGACCAACCCTCGAGGCAAGGGCGGATCGCGTAGAACGGCTCGTCTTTTCCACGCACTCCTCTTGCTTCCTCAAAGCAATGGAGGAAGCTTCAATGAAAGCGAAACAATTTAGTGCCAAGAAATTAACGCGACGCGTTCTCGTCGGAACCCTGCTGGCGTTCTCGTCAATCGCCGCCGCATGTGGCAGTGATTCAAGCACCACCACCGATTCAGTTGCAGTGGATTCGACACAAGTCGTCTCTGAGGCTCCGCAAAAGATCATCTCGTTATCAGCGACGCATACGGAGATTTTGTTTGCCGTGGGTGCCGGTGAGCAAGTCATTGCCGTTGACTCAATGTCTAATTATCCCGCCGAGTCAGCGGGCGTTCTCACCGATCTTGCGGCCTACGAACCAAGTGTTGAGGCGATAACGGCATATGAGCCCGATCTCGTTGTGATCGGTGATGACTTCGTTGGACTTGCCGAACAACTCACGGCGGTTGGTATTCAGTCATGGGTCAGCAGTGCCCCGACAACTCTTGATGAGGCATACGCGCAGATTGAGGATCTCGGTACTGTGGTCGGACATGGTGATGAAGCAATTGCTTTGGCGACTTCAATGAAGAGTGAGATCGACGCAATTATTGCTCAGGCACCCGCTCTTGATCAGCCGATTTCTTTTTATCATGAACTCGATGACATGAATTATTCGGTCACGAGTAACACCTTTATTGGTTCAATTTATGCGGCTCTCGGCCTGCAAAATATTGCTGATGCCACGCAGGGTGACACCGATTATCCGCAGTTATCCGCAGAGTTCATTGTCAGCCAGAACCCCGACATGATTTTTCTATCGGACACTAAATTAGGAGTTACCGCTGCCTCAGTTGCCGCTCGCCCAGGTTGGGAAGTTCTCTCGGCGGTTCAAGGCGGGGGAATTGTTGAACTTGACGACGATGTAGCGTCCCGTTGGGGTCCGCGCCTGGTCGAGTTTGTGCAGGTCGTATCAGATGGTGTCGACGCATACCTGAAAAAAATCTCGTAAGAGGTTGAGTCATGATCCTGAGCAAGGAGTCGCAACTTCCAAGATCGTGGTGGATGCCATTGGCGTGCATCGTTGTCGGATGCGCCTTCTTGTTCGGGGCAATGATTGGCCCAGCGGGTCCTGTGTGGTGGAGAGTCCCCGGCGAGTTGTTGGATCATCTTCCATGGATCACTGTGCATTCAGGTGCAAGCGAACTTGAAAGTACGGTTTTGTGGCAAATCCGTATGCCGCGAGTTGTACTGGCTGGCATTGTCGGGGCCATGTTGTCTTTGGCGGGCGCCTCCTTCCAAGGGGTTTTTCGTAATCCGCTTGTTGA
>SYDZ01000161.1 GCA_005801025.1 Actinomycetota bacterium | reverse complement strand
GAAAGTGCAATTCGTGCAACCAACACCGACTGGCCGGAATCAGGAATCATCGGCTCGCTGAGCAATTTTGCCTTTCATGATGACGGCACAATTAGCCCATGGTTGACCTTTGAACGACACATGATGATCCTCAAAGAATTGTGGTTACATCAACCATCTCAGATGTTTCCTCATATTTCCCGACCAGTTCTTTTCATGCCCGCTGATTCGGGTGATGTGAATTGGACATCAAATAAAGAGCAAGCAATAAACTTTGCTCTTGAGCACCTGCCGAATGGACGTGTCCATTGGTTCAGACCTGCGCATCACGACCTCCACGCACAATTCCCTGACCGTTGTGCAGAAGTTTTAGTCACTCACATTCAGAATGGCTTCTTCTCATGACATCCCTGCCACGCCTTCTGACAATCATGGGTTCAGGTGAAACAGCGCCGACGATGATGAAGCATCATCGAGAACTCATTGCTCGGTTTCCAGGCACACCCAAGGCGGTCGTTCTTGACACGCCGTACGGTTTCCAAGAAAATGCGCCAGAACTTGCGGCCAAGGCAGTTGAGTATTTCCGCAAGAGCGTGGGCTACAACATAGAAATCGCCGGGCTGACACAGATCCTTGGGGCCGATACCCTTGTGGTTGAACAAGGTTTGAGTCGCATTCGTCAGGCAGATTATGTCTTCGCTGGACCAGGAAGTCCCACCTACGCCTTGCGTCAATGGACTGGGACCACAGTTCCCGAAATCATGCGCTCGAAAATGCGCACTGGTGGAGCGGTGACCTTTGCTTCTGCTGCAGCGCTCACCTTGGGACGCTACACAGTTCCTGTCTACGAAATTTACAAAGTCGGAAGTGAGCCAAGTTGGTTTGAGGGTCTCGACGTCCTCGGCGAGTTGGGACTCAATGTGGCTGTCATCCCACACTACGACAATGCCGAAGGCGGACACCATGACACGCGTTTTTGCTATTTAGGCGAACGACGTTTATCCATGCTTGAGCATCATCTGCCCGATGATGCTCACGTCATCGGCGTTGACGAACATACTGGTGTCATTTTTGATCTTGATGCTGACACTGCAACCGTCATCGGGAATAGCACAATAACCATCCGTATCAAAGGTAAGTCTGTCGTTCACCAAACTGGCGTGGTCTTGCCAATTGACGCCTTACGCGATCCAACGCGAGGCGCAGTCAACGTCGCCATTGACTTTGCTCCACAAGCGGCAGTGGACGAAACTATTGCACCACAGAGTTTGTCCCTTGCGGCTGAAGTCAAAGACGCTGAACAAGCTTTTGACATCGCTCTGGCATCTGGCGATGCTGCTGGTGCAGCACGGGCCACTCTTGAACTTGAGTCTTCAATCCATAATTGGTCGGCAGACACTTTGCAAGGCCGTGAAATGGATCTCGCTCACGCAGCCCTGCGCTCAATGATTGTCCGCTTAGGTGATGCCGCTGTTGGGGGCCTCATTGATCCCCGCATCAGTCTTGAACCTTTAATGAATGTGCTACTTGACTTGCGAAGTGCAGTTCGTGCTGACAAACGCTATGACCTCTCGGATCTCATCCGCGATCGATTGGCAGGGAACAACATTGAAGTACGCGATACGGCCGAGGGCGTTGAGTGGGTCATCAATTCTTGATTACGCGGTTCGCAATGACGGACCATGATGATCCATCCCCGCCACCCGACCACGGCGGCGAACACCCGCTGCGGAGTACACGACGATGAAGACCAAAGTGCCAGCCAAAATAATGACCGCACCACTCGGAACATCGGCGTACCAACTGACGTACATTCCGACTCCCCCAAAGATCGCCCCGAGCACTGGCGAAAGCCACAACATGCGACCAAATGAATTCGTCAACAGTCGCGCCGTGACCGCTGGCAAAACCAGCAACGCCGAAATCAGCAGTACGCCAATGACTCGCACGGTCACCAAAATGGTGGCCGATAAAAGGACCATCAGTACCGCTTCCATACCAGGCACATTGACGCCACTCACTCCCGCGACCTCAGGATCAAAGGTGGCAAACAATAATTTGCGATATAAGGTCACGACCACGACCACGCTCAAGATTCCCACCCCGACAACAGCCAATATGTCACCAGTAAAAACGCCGAGCACATTGCCGAACAACACCGCGTCAATACTCTGTTTCGCCTGACCAAATCTGGCTTGCAAGGCGAGCCCCATGGCAAATGATGCTGTCGTGATCACACCGATTGCCGCATCTGCGCCGATGATGCGCTTACGCGCTACTCGCCCAATCATTAACCCCGAGGCCAAGCCCCAGAGGCCAGCACCTAGAAAATAACTCAAGTTGAGAACTGCGGCTAATGCTGCTCCACCGAACACGGCATGGCTCAGACCATGTCCGATATAACTCATTCCACGTAGAACAACGAAGACACCGATCAGTCCACACAGGGCGCCCGCAAGAGTCGCAATCAGCAAACCATTGCGAAAGAATTCATAGGTAAATGGTTTCAAAAAGTCAACGGCGAATATCACGATGCACCCTTGCGACTCAGTCGAAGCCGTAGTTGATCGCCACCTTGTTCGAGAACGATGGGCATCCCACCATGTTGCAGCACTTCCATTGGTGCCCCGAAAGTTCGCTCTAAGAAATATGGTTGAAGAACTTCGCTGGGGGTTCCGTCAGCAATCACGGTGCGATTGAAGCAGACAAGCCGCGGCAAGTGAGCCGCCAAGCCATTAAGATCATGAGTGGTCAAGATAATCGCGATGCCGTCCCCTTGAGGTGGACCTTCATTGAGGTCTGCCAAGACATGAAGTATCTCGTGGCGGGTCGTCACATCAATTCCCGCGGTAGGTTCGTCTAAAATCAAAACATCAGGCTTTTGAATTAATGCCCTGGCCAAGAAGACGCGCTGTTGCTGACCACCAGACAATTCACGGATGTGGCGTTGCTCTAAACCACCGAGTCCAAGTCGCTCAAGAACTTCTTCAATTTCCTCACGTTCAGATGATGATGAACCGGGCCACCATGACTTTTGTGGGCGACTCATTCCGACTACTTCGCCGACTGTGACTGGGAAATTCCAATCCACTGTCTCTAATTGAGGCACATAAGCGACGCTCAATCCTGCTGCGCGTGTGACACTTCCATGAGAAGCCTGAATAGAGCCCAGCATCGCTTTGAGGAGGGTAGTTTTTCCTGAACCCGATGGACCCACGATTCCAACAAACTCGCCGGGATGAACTTGCAGGTCCACGCCCTCGATCACCGAGCCGTTGCCATAAGTGCACGACAGATGATCGCATGCGATCAAGGGTGCCGGAAAAGCATTCCCAGAACTATTCGACGCGCTTGGCTTCATTGTGGGTAATCGGCCGTGTCTAGTCCGACGTCAGAAACCTCCAATGCCTTCAAAGCCGAAGCATCGCCACCAAGTGCTTCAACCATCGTCACGTAGTCAAAACGCATCAGCGCAAGCCACGAGTGTTCTGGGTCTCCTGGGGCGCCGATTAAATCATCATCGCGTAGCACATCGACATAACGCACACCCGCTTCACTGCCGATTTGTTCGAGAACGCTTGATGGAAAAACCTCGCTACCGAAGATTGCGGGAACACCAACATCTTTAACCTGATCAATCAAATCGGCAACCTCCCGAGGAGTGGGCTCTTCGAAAGATGATAATTGAATCGCACCGATGACCGTCCAACCATATGTCCGAGCAAAGTAGGCGTACGCGTCGTGATAGGTCAGCAACTGTCTCTGTGAACGTTCAATAGTTGACGTTGCAGTGATGATGGCCTGATCTAGAGCGTCGATCTTGATCGCTAGGGCTTGATAATTGCTTTCATAGATTTCGCTATGAATTGGATCGGCCGCAACCAACGAATCGCGAATCAAACCTGCATAGTCTTTTGCCATCAGTGGGTTAGTCCACAAATGAGGATTTGGCTTTCCCCCTTCTCGCGGAAATGAGAAGTCGAAGATCCACTCATCAGCGGGAAGTGTCGCTGTCCCCAACTCGCACATCACCGAGCCATCTTGAGCATTTGCCTTGGCCAATGCTTTTGTCGGCTCTTCAAGATTTAACCCATTGATGAAAACAATGTCCGCATCTTCAAGGGTTGCCGCCACACTTGGTGGAGGCTCGTAGGTGTGGCTATTTGTGCCTTCAGGAACAATGCCCTGGATCACCGTGCCACTTCCCGCAGCGATGTTGGCGACCAAACTTGTGATCGGTGCGACGGTGGCGACAATCACCAAAGGACGCCCAGTGACGGCAGTGCGAATGGGACATGAAGAGGTCGGATTGCGGACCGAGGAGCCCCCACCCGCTTGATCTTCAGATGAACAAGCCACGATATTGACACATCCCACGACGAGAAAAAACGTCAAGGAGGCAGACTTTAAGCGATCAAATGGGGACAACATCGTCAAATCCTACTAGCACTCGACGAAGGGCCGCCCACTTGTGCTCTATAATTCGTCTACGAGTGGATTACGCCGATTCGCGTGTGTCCAAGGGGGAGATAAAATGAACGCTCGGCGACTTTCAGTATGGACTGCTGCCATCATTTTTGCTAGCGGTGCTTGCTCAAGCAGCGATTCGGCTGTGACCGATACCCAAGCACCGACCAGCGCTACCACACCAGCACGTCAGACTCTCAGCGCCGAGATGCGTTTGGCCGTTGAAGAGGCACTGACCCTCAGTCCCGTCGGCTGTGATGAACTTG
>SYDZ01000160.1 GCA_005801025.1 Actinomycetota bacterium | reverse complement strand
GGAATGTCACCCGCGACGACACTGACAACTTTGGTTTGCTATCACAACAGCGCGCCGCCCAAGCATGGCAGGAAGGTCGTTTCGACGGTCAGTTCATCACTGTTGAAGCACCCGATCTAGATGCCGATGGTAAACCCACTGGAACCACACACACCGTTGCACGTGACGAAGGTATGCGTGAAACCACGATGGAAAAACTTGCATCGCTCAAGCCAGTGGCACGCGAAAATGGTGTCCACACCGCAGGCAACTCATCGCAAATCTCCGATGGCGCCAGTGCAATTTTAATGATGACCGAAGAAAAAGCCAAAGAACTTGGTCTCACACCGCGTGCTCGCGTTGTTGACACATGCCTCGTCGGCGTTGATCCAGTACTGATGCTCACAGGTCCGATTGACGCCACGAAACGTTTGCTTGAACGCAACAACTTGACCATTGACCAGATTGATACTTTTGAAATCAACGAAGCATTCGCTTCAGTTGTTTTGGCGTGGGCCAAAGCCGTTGGTGCCGATCTCGCCAAGACCAATCCCAACGGTGGCGCAATCGCTCTTGGCCATCCTCTCGGTGGCACAGGTGCGATTCTGACGACCAAAGCATTGTATGAACTTGAGCGAATAGGTGGACGTTACGCGATCATCTCGATGTGCTGTGGTGGCGGTCTCGGTACAGGAACACTGATTGAGCGCATCTGATTCATTCACGCCGTGTGGGTCTCAACTATTCCCACCCTAGCGATATGAATCTCAGTCACTTTCGACAGCGATGCCTAGTCGTCGTACTTGCATGTGCACTTCTCGGGTCCTGTTCGTCATCTGATTCATCATTGCCTCAGGGCGCTAATGCTCGTGTCGTCAAAGTGATTGACGGTGACACAGTTGATCTTTCCATTGATGGCAAGGTCGAAAGCGTTCGTTTGATTGGTATTGATACACCAGAAACTAAAAAACCGAATACCCCCATTGAGTGTTACGGACCTGAGGCTTCTCAGCGCACCACTTTTTTACTCCCTGTTGGCACCCCAGTGATTCTCCAGCGCGATGCTCAAGCACGAGATCATTACGGGCGATTATTGGGTTACATCTTTCGTTTTTCTGACAACCTCTTTGTCAACAGTGACCTGATGGCAGGTGGATTCGCTCGCCCCCTAGCGATCGCCCCCAACACGACCTATAGCGAGGAATTTTCTTCCCTTGCGACCAATGCTCAAGCCGCAAAGCTGGGACTCTGGGGCGCCTGTTAATGCACAACAAGCAAGAGGTCCGCTGACTAAACACCATGAGCGAAATCGTTGCCGATAGCGTGAAGGTGTGAGCGACAATCAGGCAACTCTCGCCGAGCGACTCGGCTATGAGGCAAGTCAAAAACTAGTGATCATTTCTTGTGATGATCTTGGTTCGTGTCATAGTGCGAATGTTGGGGTGTACTCAGCAATTCGTGATGGAATTGCATCCTGTGCTTCCGTCATGGTGCCTGCACCCTGGGCGCGCCACGCTGCAGAAATGTACAACGGTGAAGACATCGGGGTGCACATCACACTCAACGCGGAACACCCCCTATATCGCTGGGGTCCCATTACTCACGCCCCATCGCTGCTGTCCGGTGACGGTGGTTTCCCACGCAATGTTGATGACCTCTGGGAGCATGCCGACCCAGCAGAAGTACTGCGTGAATGTCGAGCACAAATTGAGCGTGCCATTGTATGGGGATTTGATGTTTCTCATCTCGCACCACATCTCAGTGTGATCACACTTCGTCCTGAATTTTTCGATGTGTATCTTGAATTAGCCGTTGAATTTAAATTGCCCATTCGCTTACCGTCAACATTGACCACCGAACAAGCTGGCTTTCCATTTCGTCGGCTAGCAGCCGAAGAAGGCATCATCTTCCCTGATCATTTTGATCATGACTGGCGAGCCGGAAGTCGCGAGCGGGTATACAACGCCATCCGTCATTTGCAATCAGGCGTCACCGAGATTCATATTCAGCCAGCAATTGATACAGCAGAAGTTCGCGCTCTCAGCGACGATGCCGAAGAATGGATTGATGATCTCGACATGGCTCTTCATGACACTCAAGTGACAGAACTTCTCAGCCAACAAAATGCCATCGTTATTGGTTACCGAGCATTACGCAAAGTCATGCGTGACAGCAACTGAGATTTACTCAGCCTGAAGAAGTTCGGCGATAATCGTCGCTGCTTGCCCACTCGAGAGAGCGTCAAATAATGGCCCAGTAGCACCAGTAATTTTGAGTTTGCTCTTCATGAACGCGACTGATAAGTCCATCGTTGCGTCAGCCTTAGCGATCGTTGCCACCGTGTCGGCATCATCGGGGCCAAATACGCGTTCATCGCCCTTACCCATCACTAAACGAAACTGAATAGTGCGCGCATCGCTCATTGAGCCACCACTGGATCGGGGTTACTTAAACGCTTGGGTGCGCTCACTCCATCACGCAAAGAAATCACATCTTTGATACCCGCAAAGATGTCAATCTCTACTTCGTCCTCATTCGGGTATCCGCTCAATGAATGTGCCAGCACCCAATCTTCAAAAGGATAGGCACGCGCAAGTTCTTCGTCGTCGAGGCCGAACCACCACGACTCGTTTGGATCAACCTGAGTTGCATG
>SYDZ01000159.1 GCA_005801025.1 Actinomycetota bacterium | reverse complement strand
GCTCCGTATTTTTTCCGGGGACACCTGAGAACTCACGCCTCTTTCCTATCATCTCAGAGCCTTTCCACTAGCGTTCCCTCTGTGGATCCGCTGGAGACAACTCAACAATGGCGTGATGTCGTGGCCCTCAAGCCCGCACTGTCGTTAGATGAGTTGTTCGCCACCTCTCCAGATCGTGTGCAGTCCATGACTCTGAGGGTCGGTGGTCTGCTGATTGATTATTCAAAGCAACTTCTTGACTCCAAGATCATTGAGGCGTTATTGAGTGTCGCCTTTGAGCGAGATGTGGCATCTGCATTTCAAGACATGGCCACTGGTCGGGCGATCAACGTGACTGAGCGTCGTGCAGTTGGTCATATGGCCCTGCGTTCGCCCAAAGGTCAGCGATATCTGATGAACGGAATTGATGTGGCACCAGAAGTTCACGCCACTTTGGATCGAATGGCGACTTTGGCGACGGCAGTGCGCTCGGGCGATTATGTGGGAGCGACCGGATTGCGAATTCGCACCATTGTGAATATCGGAATCGGTGGAAGCGATCTTGGTCCGTCAATGATGTATGAAGCATTGCGATCTTTGCGTTCCGCAGATATCAGTTGTCGATTTGTTGCCAACTTAGATCCGGCAGATCTGGCAGCCAATCTTCAAGGTCTTGAGCCAGCGGAAACACTTTTCATCGTCACCTCAAAAACCTTTACCACGCAAGAGACTTTGAGTAACGCCACAGCAGCACGCGAGTGGTTGGTCGCAGAATTAGGGCAGACAGCAGTTGATCAACATTTTGTGGCGGTCAGTTCGAATGCTCAGGCGGTCGGGGAATTTGGTATTGATCCGCGCAACATGTTGGCGATCTGGGATTGGGTGGGGGGTCGCTTCTCATTGCCATCGGCTGTTGGTTTGGCAGTCATGATTGCGATCGGTCCAGAGGCGTTTCAGGAGTTTCTCATCGGTATGCACAGTATGGACACACACGCTGGCGACAGCGTCGGTGTCGACAATGCTCCGTTGATGCTGGCGTTGATCAATATCTGGAACTCAACTGTGCTGCAGTCTCGCTCTCGTGTGGTGATGCCGTATTGCTTTGATCTGCGACGTTTTCCGGCCTATTTGCAACAACTGGTGATGGAATCAAATGGGAAAACCGTCCGCAAGGATGGATCGCTGGTTCCGTATCCCACCTCGCCAGTGGTGTGGGGTGAACCAGGCACCAATGCGCAACATGCTTTCATGCAGTTGCTTCATCAAGGAACTGATGTTGTGCCCGTTGACTTCATTGGATTCGCTCGCTCTGATTCATCCGATAGGAATCGTCAAGGCCTGCTTTTTGCCAATATGTTGGCGCAATCGCAAGCTCTTGCCTTCGGTCAACCGCAAGATGCCCAGCAGGAGAAACATCGCAACTTCTCCGGAAATCGACCGAGCACGACAATCGTCGCCGCGGAGTTAACGCCCCGAGTGCTTGGTGAATTGATTGCCCTCTACGAGCATGTTGTGTTCTTTGAGGGGGCAATGTGGGGGATCAATAGTTTTGATCAATGGGGCGTTGAACTTGGTAAAGAGTTAGCGACGCAGATCTCTCAAAACATCGCGGATGTGGACGACACAACTCGCCACAATATGGACCCTTCGACCCACACTCTGTTGCAATGGTTCTCTGAGCATCAGACCAACGCCTCTCAATCACCCCTGCATTAAGGTTTCTCGCATTGTGCATCAACTTGAACGTGTCACCAATCTCTTAGCGCTCTTGCTGTCGGCACGACGACATCTCACCTTTGAAGAAATTCGTACTCAGCTCAAAGGCCAGTATCCAGAAAATCTCGTTGCAGCACGTGCTGCTTTTGAGCGTGATAAAGCCATCTTGCGTGATGAAGGCGTGCCCATTGACTCCGAGGTGCAGGGTGGAGATACAGCCGGCATGACTGGCTATCTCATCAAACGCAGCGCATACGAGTTGGGGGATGTAGACCTCTCAACTCAAGAGGCGGCAGCCCTGCGAGTAGCCGTATCCACTCTACGTATGGGGCAATCGTGGGGCGAAGAGGCACTGTGGAAAGTCGATATGGAAGAACATGGGTCGCAACTCGTGCCCACCTCGGCTCATGCCACCTTGCTCGTACATCCAAACCTGCCGCTTTTGCACGAGGCATTAATTAAAAAAGTCGCCGTTGGTTTTATCTATAGCGATCGCCCACGAGTTGTTGAACCGTATGGTTTGTTGGCCCGCAGTGGCTGGTGGTATCTAGTTGGTCACGATCAATCGGTGAATGCAGAACGCACATTCAGAGTTGACCGAATTGAAGGCGAAGTTTCCATCCTGCGCAATATCGCCTGCACACGCCCATCTGGCTTCGACATCAGAAAAGCCTTCCCAGTTGATCTCAAAGAGTTGCCTGGGGCTATCGATGTCGGGGGCGAAGTTGCTCAGGTTCTAGTGAATGCCAGCGATGTCGGAGTTGTTCTTGGTCAATACACCCAATCCGCAGTTGTAGAGAATCGACCTGATGGCTCAGTCGTTTTTCAGGTGCCCTGTTCGAATGTTCAAGCCTTTGATCAATGGCTTTTTGGATTCCTTGATCGCGCCGAAGTCCTCGCCCCACCTGCTTTGCGCCAACATGTCATTGACTGGTTGCTCGAGATGACTGGCTCAGTAACGAGGGGGGCGCGATGACACGACGCGGACCCCGACCCATCAACATCCGTCTTCGTCGTCTTCTAGTGATGTTGCCGTGGCTGATGGAGCGCGAAAATGTTTCAACTCAAGAGATGGCTGATCATTTCCTGATGTCTGTCGATGATCTGGTGGCTGATCTCACACTGGCGTCTCTATGTGGCGTGTCACAAGATCCTCGCGACCTGATTGACCTCTGGGTTGATGAGGAGGAAGTGCACTTTGGTATTCCAAAATATTTTGATCGTCCTTTACGTTTGACTGTGACTGAAGCTTTTTCGCTCGTCGCTTCCGCAGCAGCTGCCGAGCAAATTCCTGGTGCCGATGCTGATGGAGCCTTATCTCGAGCAATCACCAAAGTGCAAGCCGTTTTAGCGATTGACAATGATGATTCTTTCGCGATTGACCTCGGCACCCCTGACACTGTCGCCCCGCTAGTTGATGCTGCTCTCGGGCAGAAAATTGTGGAGTTTGACTATTGGTCAGTGGCAACGGGCCAATCTGTGCGTCGTCGCGTCGTGCCTATTGAGGTATTCGCCGAACGTGACCACTGGTATGTCCGGTCATTTGATACTCAGGCTCAGGCAGAGAGAACCTTTCGACTTGATCGACTTGACGACTTGCAAACCATCGAGCAGTCCATGGCTGTGACTCCGTCAGCGAGAGGTGAGTGGTTTAGTTCACTTCAAGAACGCCAAGTCGTCACACTTGAGGTGGATCCATCCTGGTTGTGGGTCCTCGAGCAGTACTCCGGAGTCACCGTCTCTGCTTCGTCGGCGACATCTCGTTCGCCAAGTCATTCATGGGTGACGGTTGAAGTCGTTGTTTCCAGTGAACGTTGGTTGCAACGTGTATTACTGCGTTTTGGTTGCCACGCGCGCCTCGTCACTCCATCGGAGTGGGCAGATTTGCCGGCTGCCACGGCCGAACTCGTGTTGACGCGTTATGGGACGATGAAGGGAACGAGTTCAGCGGGGTCCACGATCCCATGAGCCTTCAATAGACATACAAGGACTTCCGCCGTGGCGCGGGTGTCGTGGAGGGCGTCGTGGGCATGAGTGAGCGGGACGCCGTAGCGTTCGCAGACCGTAGCTAATTTGTGATTTTGCTGGCGACCTGGATCAAGGCGGCGGGACATATTT
>SYDZ01000158.1 GCA_005801025.1 Actinomycetota bacterium | reverse complement strand
TCAACTTCAAGCAGAGTTTGTTTGAGCGCATGATTGGCGCCGGAGACTTGTTGATTGAGTCGGGTGGACAAGAAGGCCAGCAGATGTTCTCTGATATTCCACATCCTGACAAGATCGTCAATCTTATTCATATGCAGATGGAAGACAATCAGAAACGTTCCTTTGGTGGAAATGTGCAAAGAGCAACCGACGTCGCGACGCAACTAGAAAAATTGGAAGGTTTGCGCGATCGGGGAACCATATCTGCCTCCGAATTTGAGGCCGAGAAGGCGAAACTGCTGGGTCAGTCAAGCTAAGAGCTTTTGCGGCGTCGCAGTCCGACGATGCAACCGCCGAAGCCGCCGCCCGTGATCCGTGCTCCAAGAACAGTTGGGTCGCTGAGTAGTTGTTGGACCGCTTGATCCATGATTTCATTAGACGTTTCGTAGTCGTGGGCCAGACTCCAGTGACTTTGTTGCATGAACGCACCGGCAGATTCATAGTCCATGGCGATGATGGCCTGAGCAAAATCTCTCACGCGTTGGTTTTCTGAGATGACATGTCGCGCCCGGCGACGCAGTCGGGGATTATTGATCTGCCCGAGATCATCGTCTGTTGCTCGTCGAAGGGGCCCGATGAGCTTTTCGATCTCGCCACAATCAGCAACCCGATCAGCGTACTCACTGTTGAGCAGCGTGCGTTGTGAGATGAATTGTACGATCACTTCAAGATCCTCGGGGATGGCGATATGGGTGACGGACAAGGTGTGGCAATCAATCAATGTTGCCGATCCAGGTTTTCCACGAGCGATACACAGTTGGTCCATGATTCCGCACGGCACTCCTGAGGCTTTGTGTTCAGCCCGTTGACAGAGCAACGCCAGATCGGTCTCAGAGAGATTGTGAGAGGTGTCGCCGAGGGCTATGCGCGCAACAGCGATTTCCAACGCGGCACTTGATGAGAGACCAGCACCAATCGGGAGAGTTGTCGTGACTGTGCCGCGAAAGCCTGTGACTGGCTGACCTAACAGATGGAATTCTGATAAGACTCCGGCAACGTAGCGACCCCAGCGCGGCTTGATCACTGAGGGATCAATCACCGGCAAGGCAATAGTAACGGGGAGATCTTCGTCGGCGGAACGCAGGTACCACGTCGGTTCGTCGGTCGTGGTGCCAGTGATCGTGGTGTATTGATCTAATGGCATAGGCAGGACCAGACCGCCTGTGTAATCGGTGTGATCGCCGATCAGATTGACCCGTCCAGGAACCGATACTGAGATCATTGGCGAGGTGTCAGTCACATCAGTTTCAAGGTGTGGCTGAAACGTTCAACCGAATCAAGATCGAAAGGTGCCCGCAGTGCAAGGTTGATCTGCTCAGCGCCGGCCTCGACATACTGACCAATGCGATCAATCACTTCTTCATCTGACCCAGTTAAAACCCCTGGTCGAACGGCGTTGGCCATGACACCAAATTGAGACTGCAAACTCTCTTCAGTCCAAGCGATGGCCAAGTTGACTGTTCGTTTGATATCACGCGGATCGCGTCCGACGGCCTCGCAATGACTTGTCAGCACCGCACTTTTGTGGGTAAAGGCCTCGGGGGAGACGAAGGGAACATTCCAACCATCTGCATACTTGGCAGCGATGTTGAGAGTGCGTTTTTCTCCGCCACCACCAATCCAAATCGGTATTTTTTTTTGAATTGGGCGGGGTTCATTGCGGGCATTGACCAAATTGAACCATTCGCCTGCGAAGTCAGTGACATCCTCGTGAAGTAAACCACGAACACATTGTGCCGCTTCTTCGAGCTGATCCATTCGCGTTTTGACTCCTGGAAAATCTATGCCATAAGCGTTGTACTCCACCTGAGCCCAACCCGCACCGAGACCCATGTCGGCGCGTCCATCAGAAATGTGATCGATGGCAGTGATCAACTTGGCGAGGACCGCAGGATGGCGATATCCGACCGAATAGACCAAAGAGCCGACCCGAACACGTGAAGTTTCCGCGGCGAGGGCGGCGTGCATTGCCACAGCCTCAAAGCAGGCAGCATCATCTGGTTTGCCAGTGGCTCCATAGAAGTGATCCCAAATTGAAATCCAATCGAAGCCGAGATCTTCAATTTTGCGCCAAGCGGGGCGAAGGACGTCGTAAGAGGTGTGTTGCAAGCCGGTGTGTACACCGAAACGCATATGGGGGAACTTGCCAGAAGCCATTCTCTTACGGTAGTCGGTCGGCTATGAGGGACATGGTGGCGAGGGCGTAGAGTCGTCGCATGCCTAGAGCCATAGTCCCCGCAAATATCGGCACTGTTGAGATTGAATATGAGACGTTGGGCTCGCCCCTTGACCCCACGATTTTATTGATCATGGGTTTCACTGCTCAGCTCATCGCCTGGTCCGACAACTTTTGTCAGATGCTTGTGGATCAGGGTTTTCATGTCATTCGCTTTGATAATCGTGATTGCGGTTTGTCAACGAAGTTGGATGGTGTGGCCGCTGACCCAATGGCCGTGATGTCGGCTTTTCTTGAGAACAAACCCACACCTGCAGTGCCGTACACATTGTCCGATATGGCCCTTGATGCTGTTGGGCTGCTTGACCATTTAGGTATCGACGCGGCACACATTGTGGGAGCTTCAATGGGGGGCATGATTGCGCAAACTCTGGTCATTGAGCATCCACAACGGGCTCGATCGTTGACATCTGTGATGTCGGTGTCGGGAAATCTCGACTATGGTTCCCCGACTCCAGAGGCTGCTGTGGTGTTGTTTGAGGCACCCGCTGGTGATCGTCAGAGTTACATCAACGACAGTGTGAAGGCACGGGTCTGGCACTCCCAGCGGTATTTCGACGAAGAGAAAATTAAGACTGATTACGCCCGCTCGTATGACCGTTCGTTCTACCCAGAGGGAGCAAGTCGGCAGTTGGCGGCGATCTATGCAAGTGGCTCGCGCGAAGAGGCGCTGACAAAACTTGTCTTGCCGACCTTGGTGATTCATGGAACAGATGACACCTTGTTGCAACCGAGCGGTGGTCAGCGCACCGCTGATCTGATTCCTCACTCCACGCTATTCATGGTTGCCGATATGGGTCACGATATGCCTGAGCCGTTGCAACCCTTGCTCACGAGTGTCATCGGGTCGCATGTCAAACTCGCTGAGTGGCATCGGACAACTGGTCACGCAATACGATAAAGGTATGACTGGTCCACTTTCAGGTTTTCGTATCGTAGAAATCGCCGGCATCGGGCCGGGTCCATTTGCCGCCATGATGCTGTCCGATATGGGCGCAGAGGTGATTCGTGTTGAGCGTGCCCAAGCGGTTCGCGGACCGGCACCTGAAACGCCTTATTTTGATGTCTTGCAAAGAGGTCGTCAAAATATCGCCATTGATCTGAAGAATCCCGAGGGCGTCGAGACATTGCTGCAACTTGTCCAATCAGCCGACGCCCTCATTGAAGGTTTTCGGCCAGGAGTCATGGAGCGTCTCGGCATTGGGCCTGATGTGTGTCTGACACGCAATCCAAAATTAGTTTTCGGGCGAATGACTGGCTGGGGTCAAACGGGAATGTATGCCCAGGCCGCCGGTCATGACATCAACTACATCTCATTGGCAGGTGCGCTTGCTCATTTTGGTCGCGCTGGTGAGGGCCCTGTTCCACCGATGAACATGGTCGGTGATTTTGGCGGTGGCGGAATGTTCTTGGCTTTTGGTGTGGTGTGTGCCCTACTTGAAGCAAGCAAGAGCCAACAGGGTCAAATTGTCGATGCGGCGATGGTCGATGGAACCTCGGTGCTGATGACAATGTTTTGGGCTTTCTCGCAAATGGGAGCCCATGATGAAAATGCGCGTGGTACCAACTTGCTTGACACGGGTGCGCACTTTTACGATGCCTACGAATGCAAAGACGGGAAGTACATCTCCATCGGTTCCATTGAGACACAGTTCTACGCACAATTAATGCAACTGACTGGGCTGGAAGGCGACCCAGAGTTCGCCAAGCAAATGGATAAGACTCAATGGCCTCATCTGAAGAAGCGTATTGCTGAAGTTTTCAAGTCCAAGACGCGCGATGAATGGTGCACAATTATGGAAACGACGGATGTATGTTTCGCTCCAGTGCTAACGATGAGTGAAGCAGCACAGCATCCCCATAACGTTGATCGAAAAATGATCATTGATCTTGCGGGAACAAAGCAACCTGCTCCGGCACCACGATTTTCGCGCACGGTTCCAGAGGTTTCGCGCCCACCAGCACACCCTGGTCAACACTCGCGTGAAATTCTCGCCGACTGGGGCTTTGCTGCAACAGAGATTGAGCGCTTGCTTGCTGCTGGAGCGGTTGTTGACGCGTGAGCACGCTTGTATGTTTTCACGCCCATCCCGACGATGAATCGATAGCCACTGGGGGAACTATTGCACGGGCTGTCAGTGAAGGGCATCGCGTCGTATTGGTGATGGGAACCGATGGACGGCATGGCGAAAAACCGAATGATTTAGCAGAGGGAGAATCTCTTCAAGACCGACGACGTCGGGAACTAGAAAATTCTGCTGAGGTGCTCGGCATCAGTGCTGTGTACTGGTTGGGCTATCACGACAGTGGGATGACTGGTTGGCCACAAAATGATGAGCCAGGAGCATTCATGGCGGCTGATGTCGATCAAGCGGCCGCTGAACTGAAGGAAATTTTGCTCAAAGAGTCCGCTGATGTCTTTACTTGTTATGACTGGCACGGTGGCTATGGGCATCCTGATCATATTCAGATTCATCGTGTGGGGCATCGAGCGGCAGAACTGGTACAAGAATCTGGCAAGTCCCTACGCGTTTTAGAATCAACGATGAATCGCACGCGGATTGTCAAAATGATGAAGCAAATAGGTGGGGGAGAGTTTGACCCTGATGGTCCTGCTGATGATGGAAATCCCTTCGGAACCTTGGAAGAAGAAATCACTATGGCGGTTGATGTTTCCGCTTTTGTTGAAGCCAAACGCGCATCAATGATGTGTCACGCAAGTCAAGTGACAGACAGCAGTATGTTTTTGCAGATGACCCCAGAGATATTCACTATGGCTTTTGGTGAAGAGTTTTTTATTGAACGAGGTCAACCGGGCGGGGCACAACGGGGTTGGTTTTTGTGACACGGGTGTATCTCGTTCGTCACGGTCGCGCTTCTGCTGGATGGGATACCGACATTGACCCTGGCCTTGATGATCTCGGCCGTCAACAGGCAGAGGAAACGGCGATAATTCTCGCCCAACTGTCACCTATGAAACTGGTCTCGAGCCCGATGTTGCGCTGTCAACAGACTGCGGGTTTCTTGTCGGCGAAGTGGGAAAACGCAAATGTCAATGTGGAGCCTCTCGTCACAGAAATACCTTCCCCAGATGGGTACGAACTTGGTGAACGAATTGAGTGGTTGCGCAAGGCGATGGGCGGCACATGGGACGAATTAGGTTCCAAATACACAGATTTTCGCGATCAGGTCGTGAACTTTGTCGCCACACGTGATGTTGACACGGTGATTTTTAGTCACTTCGTTGCTATCAATGCAGTG
>SYDZ01000157.1 GCA_005801025.1 Actinomycetota bacterium | reverse complement strand
GTCGTATTGATTGAGGCCATGGCCGCACATACGCCAATCGTCGCCAGTGCTCTTGACGGTTATATGAACGTGGCAACGCATGAAGTTGACGCTCTTTTGGTAGACCCCAATGAACCGCGTCATCTGGAGACAGCGTTGCAACGATTGTTAACAGATGATGATTTGTGTGAGCGTTTGGTTGAGGCTGGTCACCATCGATCTCAACAATTCTCCATGGTTCACTTAGCCGAGTCCTACCTCGATATTTATCGCCAGATTATTGCCCAGGTTGGTGGAACAAAGTCAGGTTCTCATAAATTTCGCAGTGCGCCCCTGCAGTTCATTCAGGGTGTGTTGGGTCTGATTCGTCGTCAATGATTACCTTCTGAACACATTGGACAAGGGATATGGCGTAATATAGAAGGATGTTGTACATCATTGGAGTTGTTGTCGTCGTGGCTGTGTTGGCGGTTGTTCTGTACAACCGCCTTATTCGAACTCGGAACATGGTGGATAACGCCTGGTCGCAGGTCGACGTTCAACTCAAACGGCGTTTGGATCTCATCCCCAATTTGGTTGAAACCGTTAAAGGATACGCAGCGCATGAGAAGGCGACATTTGAGGCAGTCATCAATGCACGTAATGCAGCTGTCGCCGCTCCATCTGCTCCTGAATCTCAGGCCCAAGCCAATAACGCCTTAACGGGAGCGTTACGGCAACTCTTCGCGCTTTCGGAGGCTTATCCAGATCTCAAGGCCAATCAAAATTTCCTAGCCTTACAAGAGGAACTCACATCCACCGAAAGCCGAGTGGCGTACGCTCGGCAGTTTTACAATGACGCAGTTCTCGGCTATCACAATCAATTGGATACCTTTCCGACGATCTTGATTGCCAAGTTGGGCACCTTTGCTCATCGTGAGTTTTTTGAGGCTGAGGATGTAGCCAAAACTCCTCCGACAGTACAATTTTAGATCAGCATGTTTGATCAAATTAAGTCAAATAAGCGGCGGAGCGTTGCACTAGTTGTGGGGTTCACGTTTTTCGTGATCATCGTTGGTTTCGCCGTTGGCGTTCTCATCGGCGGAGGTTTGTTCACAACAATTATTGCTTTAGTCATTTCCGCTGTCATGGCATTTACGTCTTATTGGAAATCTGACAAAATTGCGCTTTCGATCAGTCGTGCTACTCCCGCTGACCCAGCCACCTATCAAAGACTGCATAATTTGGTCGAGGGACTGTGTATCGCAGGTGGCATTCCAAAACCTGGGGTGTACGTCATTAACGACCCAGCGCCCAACGCCTTCGCAACTGGTCGCAATCCACAGCATGCAGCGATAGCGGTGACGACGGGATTACTCGAGAAGATGGATCGGGTTGAACTCGAGGGTGTTATCGCCCACGAACTATCCCATATTCGTAATTACGATATTTTGGTATCAACTTTGGCTGTGACGATGGTTGGCGCCATCGCCCTCATGACTGATATCGCTCTACGAATGATGTGGTGGAACGGTGGCCGTTCAAGTCGAGATGGTGATCGTGATAACAGCGCCAACCCTTTGGCGATAGTTGGTATCTTGCTGCTGATCTTGGCGCCAATAATTGCGAAAGCGATGCAGGCAACCATCAGTCGTAAGCGTGAGACACTTGCCGACATTTCCGCTTGTCAAATGACGCGATATCCACCTGGCCTCATTTCGGCTTTAGAAAAACTGAAATCTGATACGACAACAACTCACTCTGCCTCAATGGCAACTGCGCACATGTGGATCGAGCAACCCCTATCTGGTATTCGCGATGAGGGCAAGTTCGCTCGTTTCCATCGCATGTTTGACACCCATCCACCACTTGATGAGAGAATTGCATTGTTGAGGGATCTATGAAAATTTCTCTCTGTCCTTTGGCATCAGTCGGGATTTTTCTGGTTGTCTCTTGTGGAGGTGGGTCGGGCGCTGTTGACAGCGTTCCACTTTCTTCAACGACAAGCGCCGTTACATCAACTTCCTCAACAGCGACAACATCTATCCCGATAGCGGGACCGGTGATGCCTCTGACTGGGTTACCAATGGCTGACGGCGCCCTCGCCATGCGTCCAGCCGTTGCCGTCAAGGTCGACAATCACCCAGGTGCGCGCCCGCAGGCCGGGCTCAATCAAGCGGATATTGTTTTTGAAGAAAACGTAGAAGCCTGGACGCGTTTCGCCTTAGTCTTTCATTCTCAAGGTTCTGATCCTGTCGGACCAATTCGTTCAGCGCGTACGCAAGATATTGATCTGCTCAGTTCACTCAATGGTGTGTTGTTTGTTTGGAGTGGTGGAAACGCTGGTGTCACAGAGGCTGTGAATAAGGCCAATTTCGTCAGCATGAGCCCTCGAGCGGCGGGCGAGGGAAGCGGATTTTTCCGCTCCGACGACAAGAAAGCCCCGCACAATCTCTATACCAATACCAGCGACATCTGGACGGTAGCGGCTGGTCGTGGCGGTACACCGCCGCCGCAATTTTCGTATTCCACTGATCCTTCATCCAACAGCGGGGTTGATGTCGTGGGTGTCAAACTCCGCATGGACGGCAGCATGAAAGCCTCCTGGGAATGGGATGTGGATAAGCGAGCATTTGCGCGTCGTCATGATGACAAGGCCCACGTAGATAGCAACGGTGAACAAGTGACTACCGAAAATCTCGTGGTGCTCACGGTTGAGTACAAAATTAGTTCGGCGAATAAAAAGAGCCCTGAAGCCCAAACAACTGGTTCTGGTGTGGCGTGGGTCCTACAACAGGGCAAGATCGCACAGGGAACATGGACACGGGCCGACAAAATGGCACCTTGGACTCTGACCGATGAGATGGGTGAGCCGATTCTTTTGACTCCAGGTCGCACATTCGTTGAATTGATACGTGAAGGACAGGGCGTCGTCGTGCCAGCCGGCGAGTCCCTCGCCGCAACGGCGTGGCCCTGATCACATTCTCTCGAACCGCCACTCTCGCCGCTTCAGCGTTAGCCTGACTGCATGGCAACAAGTTCGACAAACTCCGTGACTGGCTCTTTCCCCGTGAAGAGGGGCTTAGCTGAAATGCTCAAAGGTGGAGTGATCATGGACGTCGTCACTCCCGAGCAAGCGAAACTCGCTGAGGATGCGGGGGCATGTGCAGTCATGGCCCTTGAGCGCGTTCCCGCCGATATCCGCCGAGATGGGGGAGTCGCACGGATGAGTGACCCAGAAATGATTCAGGGGATCCAAGCAGCCGTGACGATCCCAGTGATGGCTAAAGCGCGTATCGGTCATTTCGTTGAGGCACAGATTCTTCAAGCCCTCGGCGTTGACTTCATCGATGAAAGTGAAGTTCTCACTCCAGCCGATGAGGCTCATCACATAGACAAATTCAAGTTCACAACCCCTTTCGTGTGCGGTGCCACGAATTTGGGTGAAGCGCTACGTCGCATCAGCGAAGGGGCAGCCATGATCCGCTCCAAAGGTGAAGCTGGGACAGGAAATGTTGTTGAAGCAGTGCGACATTTGCGATCAATTCTTGGCGACATCAAAAAGATTGGTACAGCCGATTCTGCAGAATTGTTTGAATGGGCAAAGCGTTTGCAGGCCCCTCTATCGCTCGTACAAGAAATTGCTGAAACTGGGCAACTACCTGTGCCACTATTTTGTGCGGGGGGTCTAGCCACTCCAGCAGATGCAGCATTTGCCATGCAGCTGGGAGCAAGTTCAGTCTTCGTTGGCTCGGGAATCTTCAAAAGTGATAACCCGGCCTTACGTGCCAAGGCGATTGTTGAAGCGACCACACATTTCATGGATGCCGATGTGTTAGCCAGGGTGAGCACGGGTATCGGCGCCCCGATGACCGGAATTGGTATGGACGAAATTAATCAGCGCTACGCAGAACGCGGTTGGTAATACATTCGACTTATTGAGGTCTCGCGTGAAACCAAAATTACACATCGGAGTTTTAGCGCTTCAAGGAGCGTTTGTGGCTCATGCTCAGGCTTTGCGAGATTGCGGCGCTGAGGTTCAACTGGTTCGTACGCACGAGGATCTGAATGGGATTCAAGGCCTTGTGATCCCAGGTGGGGAAAGCACAACGATGAGCAATCTTTTAGTTGCTTCAGGGTTAAGCGAGGTGTTGAAGGACATTTTTCGACATGGTTTTCCAGTGTTCGGCACATGTGCGGGGATGATCGTGTTGGCGGAGAGGATTCTCGATGGTCGTACCGATCAGATTTCTTTGGGTGCACTCAAGATCGATGTGAGACGCAATGGATACGGTCGCCAAAATGATTCCTTTGAGCAAGACATCATCGTGCCCTCATTTGATACCCCCTTTCACGCTCTGTTTATTCGTGCCCCCGTCATTGAAGCCATTGGACCTGATGTTGAAGTTTTGGCTTCCTGGGGCGATCGGCCTGTTCTTGTTCGTTCGGCACATGCATTGGCATGCTCATTTCATCCCGAACTCGTGTCAGACTTACGGATCCATGAAATGTTTCTTTCAATAGTCGAGAACTTCTCCGTCACGAACCCGAGGTAGACCATGTCCGGACATTCAAAATGGGCGACCATTAAGCATAAGAAGGGTGCTGCGGATCAGGCACGCGGAAAGTTATTCGCCAAGATCGCTCGACAAATTGAGGTTGCGGCCCGCGAAGGTGGCGCAGATCTTTCATCGAATGCAACGTTACGAACGGTCATCCAAAAAGCAAAAGCAGGGCAGATGACCAACGATGCCATTGATCGTGCCGTTAAAAGAGGCAGTGGCGATGTTCAGGGCGAAAACTATGAGTCCATTACCTATGAAGGATATGCCCCAGGCGGAGTAGCGATGATGGTCGACACATTAACGAATAATCGCAATCGGACTGGAGCCGATGTACGCAACATTTTTTCTAAATTGGGTGGCGCTATGGCAGAACCAGATC
>SYDZ01000156.1 GCA_005801025.1 Actinomycetota bacterium | reverse complement strand
ATGGCTGGTTCTACAGCCATGTCGTCCCTCTATTTCAAGAAGTTCAACACACGGGTGACTTGTGATCCTCTTGTTGGTTCAAGGCTTGCCACCTTTCGGCTCCTGAGACATGACTTTTGCGATGAAATGCACGGAGCGAATTCTGTTCAGGGGTCGGCCAATCCTCGGTTGTAATCCCCAACCACCACCCCGGCATGACTGGGCTTTGGAATGATGTGTCAGCCTCACAAAGGCGGGAGATGGTGCGAAATGTGGTGCATCTGATAGCTGCAGATGTCCATCTCTCGCAAACGCAGTCCCGTCGACAGGGACCAGGTCAGTTGGACCGAAGAACGGGGTCAAGGACAGTCATCAACCCGACGAGCGATCATGTGCGTTCTATCGCCGGCGTCACTGCGGGTGGCCCTAGGTAAGCATCGTTTCGTATTGCCTCGGTCCTCGGTGACCTTGACTGGGTCAAAACTACTGTCCAGACACCTCACGGATTCGTCTCAGTTGAATCTCGCACCGATGGCGTTATGCAGATTGATAGTCCCGTTCCGGTGCTGTCCTCGCATACATGATCACTCGCTTTTTCGATGGACACTTAGTGACGAGCGTGATTCCCTGATTTGTTTGATAGCCGCATTGCTGCAACGTGCGTCGTCGCAGACCCACTGCACGCACACGCCTATGATCCGGTTTCAATGAACGCACGAACGACATCAACATCTGCGATGAGAGTTTGCTGCCAAATTTCAGTGTGCCTCATTCAGTTGCATTTTATTCAACGAACTGTTGATGTCTTGTTTGTCCATTAAGAGGATCCGAGGGGCCCGGCCCGTTGACGATCCGCCAACCACCCAATAGGGAAAGGTGGCAACGCTGGGTTCGATGGAGGACATCATGCAAGGCACAGGAAATACAACCGACGGTACGAATTCGGGCAACGTCCCGCTCGAACTTCCAACTAACGTTCGTTGGGGCTTCACCCGCGAAGGGCTATACGCGTATCGTCATTATCAACACTGGATACCAATCACCAAGCAACTACATGTGCCATTTATGAATGACAATTGGCCCGGCTTGTCTTGGAATGAGGCTGCTGCCCTGCTTAACGGGGCTGGCGTTTGGATCAAAGATTCCACACACTTCTCAGGCAACGATGTCCGGGCGGACATCAAGGAGTTTCACATCCTTCACGACGGCACAACTCGGATTGTGTCCTTCGCAGAAAACGAAACACTCCCAACAGCGACACCGTCTCGTTGGCAGGGCGGAGGATTCAACGTGAAAGTCACCGCCGAAATGCTTGAGACACCCAAGAGCATTCGAACCCTCAGCGAACAACTCGTCGCCAAACTTTTTCCGAATGGCTTACCGCACAAAGATCAAAAATAACCAACTGTCACGGACACGCAACAGCAGACTGGAACGGGAAAGGTGCGAAAGAGCGTTGCTCAGTAAGTGAAATCGTGTGGCAAGGAGATTGGCCAGCGAACTTGCGTGTGACAATTCCCCGCCCAGGGCCTGCCTCTATTTTTTTCTGCGCACTCTGGCAACAGGGTAACTCCTAAGCCTGCCGCCGCCATCTGCGTCAGTGTCGCCATACCCGTTGCTTGAATCTCGCTCGGTTCACTGAATATGAGGTGACAAATCTCGGTGACTTGATCGCGTAGACAATGCCCTTCTTCTCATGCACAAGATGATGCTTGCGAAAAGTTTGTGCGCGATTTTGTGAGTGCCTGAACAAAGATCATGAACTTGGATCACTTTGATATCTAGATGGCCAGCAAAGCGCTTATCGCAGTCGGCGTAAAATTTGACTATTGATCTCATTCCACTGAAAATGAGCGTGCGCCTTCCTGTTCTGCAGGTATGGGAGATAATCTCAGAAGCGATGAATAACAGCAATATCCGCGTCGGACTACTTGCCTACGGCGCAATCGGACATGAGCACAATCTTGCAGTCCAAAATACCATTGGCCTCGAACTGATGGCCGTGTGCGACATGAATCCAGAACGTGTGGCAGCAGCACTTGAACTTGCCCCACAGGCGACACCGTTTCGTGACGCAACGGAGATGCTGAATTCCAAACTTCTTGACCTGGTTGTTATTTCGACACCACCGAATACCCATTTTCAGTGGGCGAAGGAATCACTCACGCGCGGCATCCATGTCGTGCTTGAAAAGCCAATGGCTCTCACCGCTGAACAATGCGACGAACTTATGGCCCTCGCCTCAATTCAGAAGCTCATGCTTGTGGTGTATCAGAACCGCAGATTTGATGATGACTTTGTCACGATGCGCGAGATCATTCGATCTGGCGAGATTGGCGATGTCTATCACTACGACAGTTTCGTCGGTGGGTACTCACGCCCATGCGATTATTGGCACTCAAACGCCGAAGTGTCTGGCGGCGCGATTTTCGATTGGGGAAGTCATTTCCTTGATCAAATCCTGAACATCATTTCCGATGATGTGGCTCATATCAGTGGGCAGAACCACAAGCGCGTCTGGACCCATGCAACGAATGCTGATCATGCACATGTCACGGTCACCTTCACGACCGGCAAGCAAGCGACCTTTGTTCATTCCGATCTTGCTGCTGCTCGCAAACCGAAGTTTTATGTGCTGGGCACACAGGGAGCAATCATCGGTGATTGGGATCCGGCCGGCGAACCAGCGGTCGCTGACTTGCCCGCAATTCTGACGGTGCATCACACTGACGGAACTTCACGCATCGCACCCCTACGACCGCTAGTGCCCCACGAGTTCCATCGTTCCATCGTTGAATTATTCAACAATGGAACTGCGATGGAAGTCAATGCATTGCAATATCGCAATGTCGTCGCCATTATGCAGGCCGCCGAACTGTCGGCCCTGCAAAACGCCATGCCCGTTACACCTGTGCTCCGGCGGTCATAGCGAATGACAGTGAATTGGGGGTTTCTAGGCGCTGGATTTGTTGCCAGTCGTGGCCTAGCCCCCGCCGTGCACACATCTCGCGGAGCAAACCTCTATGCCGTAGCAAGCCGCGATGAGCAGCGATCTGCAACTCTTGAGCCAAAACGAGTTCACGCAACATACGAAGACCTCTTGGCTGACGAACGCGTTGATGCGGTATATATCAGTTTGTCTAATAGCCAACATCTTGAGTGGGTCACAATGTCGCTCGAAGCCGGCAAACATGTTCTCTGCGAAAAACCACTTGGGCTCAACGCATCTGAAACAGAAGCAATGTTTCAATGCGCTTCCCGCAATGGTCAACTTCTTGTTGAAGCAGTGTGGGGCAGATGGCACCCACGATTTGCCCGCATCATTGAGGTAGTTGCCAGTGGATCTATCGGAGAAATTGAGCACATCGAAACTGCTTTCACTTTCACTTCAGAGATGACCGACAACTATCGAATGAACCCGGCAATGGGCGGCGGTGCCTTACTTGATGTTGGGTGTTATCAGGCCCACGCATGGGTTGCGCTGACAGCGGGTGCAACTGATCTAAAAATTACTGATCTTTCTCGCGTGATCGGGCCAACTGGTATTGATCTAACTACTGATGTCTCGGTGCGTATCAACGACTCAGTGACGGCACACTCAGTGAGTTCGTTTGCTTTACCGAGCCAACAACAATTCATTGTTCGGGGGTCACTCGGACAGATCAGCACCGAGGCTGGCGAGTCATTCACAACATGGAATGAAGAATGTTCTCTGCGAATCAACGATGTCGTTGAAGAATTCGCAGTCACGAATGCGTTCGTGGAAATGGTTGAGAACGTCAGTCGAGTCATTGATGGTGACGACGGTTGGATGGTCTCAAGCGCCGATTCAATTCGTGTCGCCCACATTCTTGATGCGATCACACGACACCCCTAGTTGAACATGTGGATGCGCATCCCGGTGCCCACGACTCCTCCACCGATGATAATTCCATAGCCAGCAGCAAGCGCAGACTGATCTGCCATCATGGCTTGGCGTACAGAGACTCCTGGTGAACATGCGGCAAGAAACATTCCGCGCGCAAACACCATTCCCATTCCCGCAAGTGCCAGCGGTAGCAGTGCAACACGTGGTACTTCGTTAAGCCGTAGCCAGATATCTCTGAGAACTTCACGCCGAAAAACTACAAAAGTGGTTGCCACAAGAATGATCAAAATTGGAATTGCTGCCTGACGCATAGGTGTGAAACGGTATCTATCGTTCACAAAAAGCGAGTGCGATTTTTGGCTCACCTAGTCACCTAAGAAAAGTTCAACCGGGAAACTATACGCTCTCGCACCAACACTCAACATTGGCTGACTACGACAGAGTTAGTTTCTGCCACTCCTCATCGGACCAATGTTGGCGTAACTCAGTTGTCACAAAATCTGTTACCCAGCGCAACATCTCAATCCACGGAAAATCAATAGACATCACCTCAGTAAAGGCCATTCCTTGCAGTAGCAAGGCAGCATCATCTATTCCGAGTGTGACTGCTTCCCCGGATGCTGGTGTCATGAGTCGGGCTTCAAGTTCAATGATATGTTCAAAATTCCACTGCGATTCCAAGCCATCTGCCATGAGTTGATCGCCCATGATCCCCAAAATTTGCGTCAGCGCAAGAACGGCCTCGTGCTCTAAGACAACGCTCCGTGGCTCAATCATCGCAACCACATATCACACTGATGAGAAACCACACATGTACCTTTTTCTGTGAGATAAGTGTCAACGCTTCAGATCTTGGACTTCACACTCGAGCGTACTTAAGAACTTCCTCAGAGAAGCGTTCTCTTATTTCAACAGTTACTGACGGTCGAGTGCGAGCCACTGCAGCATCTAGGTCTGTACTTGCAACGAAAGCAGGTTCTAAACCCTCCCTAATACGATCGAAGGCTGCTGCTGCTGCTCGTTGCGAGGCAAGTTCAACGTCACCTGGTGTGAACCCTTCGGTTTTCAGGGCAAGTTCTTCAACATCAACTCCCTGATGATCTAATCGCGCCAGCGCCGCCCCCCACAGTGACCGCCGTGCCGATAGGTCAGGGGGACCGATGGGAATGACTAAATCAAATCTTCCGGGCCTCAGAACGGCTGAGTCAATATCGGCGACAAAATTAGTTGCACACACTAAAAGATGTCCGGGAGTTGAACGGAACAAAGGAATCATCTTCAGCAACTCGTTGACTACACCCTTAGTCGACGAATTGTGCTCTCTCGCCGAGGCGATTTCATCAAATTCATCAATGAATACGACCGCACGATCCAACTGCAAAAGATCATTCATCGCTGATCGAAGTTCTGCAGACATTGAGTCCACTCCACTTTCCAGTTTAGACGGCAGCAGTTCCACAAATGGCCATCCCAATCGACCCGCGATGGCCTTGGCAAAAGTAGTTTTGCCGGTACCAGGGGGACCAAATAGTAGGACCGTTGCTGGAGCTTTTACACCAACCTTGCTAGCGGTCCCGGGGTCAGCTAACGGCGCAACAACACGGCCGGCGATGATCTGCTTTTCCTCTTGCATTCCGGCAACGCGGTCCCAAAGTTGCCCGGAAAGAAGTT
>SYDZ01000155.1 GCA_005801025.1 Actinomycetota bacterium | reverse complement strand
CCTTTTCCGCCCATCCCTTCGCGCCGCTTGATCGTTGACATGGTTGCCTGGTGCGCCAACAATGCGCCCAAGTGGAACCCAATGAATGTCTGCTCGTATCACTTGCAAGAAGCAGGGGCGACGCCAGAACAAGAGATCGCTTTTTCGCTCGCTAATGCTGTGGGTATTCTTGATGCCGTACGGGATTCTGGTCAGGTTCCACCCGAACAATTCAGTCAAGTATTTGGCAGCATGTCTTTCTTCGTCAATGCAGGCATTCGCTTCATTGAAGAAATCTGCAAAATGCGTGCTTTCACTGAATTGTGGGACCGCATCGGTCTCGAACGTTACGGCGTGACTGATGAAAAAGCGCGCCGTTTTCGCTACGGCGTGCAAGTGAACTCTCTCGGTCTCACCGAAGCCCAGCCAGAAAACAATGTGCAACGTATCGTGCTCGAGATGCTGGCTGTGTCACTGTCCAAAAATGCTCGCGCTCGATCAATTCAGTTACCAGCGTGGAACGAAGCGCTCGGGCTACCGCGTCCGTGGGATCAACAATGGAGTCTGCGGATGCAACAGGTCCTTGCCTTTGAAACTGATTTACTTGAATACGCAGACATTTTTGATGGCTCAAAAGTTATTGAAAGCAAAACCACCCAACTTCGTGACGCGGCTTGGAGTGAATACGAAGAGATTCTTGCTTTGGGTGGAGCCTTCGAGTCCGTTGACACGCTCAAGGGTCGTCTCGTGAAATCAATGGCCGAGCGCACACGACGAATTGAAAGTGGCGATCAAGTAGTCGTCGGTGTCAACAGTTACACCGAGTTTGAAGAATCCCCTCTCGGTGGTGAAGGAAAAATCGTGAAGGTCGATCCCGATGTTGAGCGCGAGATGATTGCTGATGTCACAGCCTGGCGGGCACATCGCGATGACAAAGCAGTCCAGGCGGCATTAAATGATTTGCGTGAGGCCGCCGAATCAAATATCAACATCATGGAGCCTTCAATTGCTCTTGCTCGTGCTGGTGGAACGACTGGTGAATGGTCCAGCGTGTTACGCAAAGTCTTCGGCGAATTTCGTGCTCCCACTGGGGTCTCGGCTGCGGTCGGTAAACGCCCTGGCGAATTAGCCCAAGTTGCGGCATACGTGCGCACAATCCCGGGTGGTCCACCAAAGTTGCTAGTTGCTAAACCAGGTCTCGACGGTCACTCCAACGGCGCCGAGCAAATTGCAGTTGCAGCACGCGATGCAGGAATGGAAGTGGTGTATTCAGGCATCCGTTTGACACCCGAGCAGATCGCCGCCAGTGCTCGCGACGAAGATCCAGATGTCATTGGTCTCTCAATCTTGTCGGGATCACATATGGCATTAGTACCAGCGGTGATGGCTGAAATGAAAAAAGAAGGTATAGAAATTCCAGTTGTTGTCGGGGGCATTATCCCCGAGGAGGATCGTCCAGTTCTTTTGGCCACGGGTGTCACCGCTGTGTACACACCTAAGGACTTCAAACTCGGTCAGATCATGCGCGATATCGCCGAGATTGCAGCGCGTCACCGCACATAATTTTCACACTTCGGTTGCTGATTCGCCTGCAACCCAACTTTCAAGGGCTGGGCCACTTTCAAAACTTGTGATCAGCGCATAACGAGGTGCGTCCCCTGGATGCACGACGACATGCCACAGCCGTTGTGTGTCAACTATGTATCGCGATCCGAGAGTGAGCGGAATTCTTTGTTCTGTTGCGGGGTCAGGTAAACCGTCGGGACCATTATCCATCAGCAACATATAGCTATTGGGTTGATGAGTGAGTTCTGACCAAGTACGCACAACCCAGCCCTCTGACTCCGGATTAAAACGATTGTTGTCATCGCGATGCAATGAACGAATTGCAGTTTCACGATCCTGAGGTTCAAGTTTGATAATCCGAACTCGACCAAAGTTCGCTCCGACGTCATCAACATATTTTCTCAATGTCGGCGCCTTGTCAGCATTGGAAGTCCACAGCGCACCTTTGTCTGTTTTCCCCTTATCCCAAAACCCCCGACAATCAAGTTCACCATCGGCCGAAGCTAAGGGGGCGAAGTTGGTGTCGCCGCCGCTCTTCCAATCCATGTATTCCAGGCATTCCCATTCAACGTTCGGCACCACAACAGGCATCGGTGTCAAAATCGCAAATCCTTTTTCCTCAAGAGCAGGCAGACGAAAATGCTCAGTCACCAGCGGAATCTTCACCGACCAATGTTCTTGATTGGGCCAGAATGTTGAACCACCTTGGGTTGTCATACACCTCAGTCTACGAATCGCCCACGGGCACCGCAGGGCACTCACTCACAACTAGACAGAATCAAGGCGCTGGAGTGGTAGTTGGACCACTCGCCACGCTTGACCCTGGGCTCACAGCACCAGCAGGAATCTTCAGTTTTTGGCCAGCCTGAATGTCATCGGCATCAGCTAACCCATTGAGCGCCACAATATCGTCCACACTGACATTGAATTGACTAGCGATATAAGAGACCGAATCTCCTGACTGAACGAGATACATCTGATATTCAGTATCAGGGGCGAGGGTGGTCGTCGGCGGGATTGTTGTCGTCGTCACAGCGATCATCACCGGCAAGGTGTTGACAACACTCGATCCATCAGCCCCACAGGCGGCAACTAACTCCATGGCGCACAATGTCACTACAACAGCCGTCAGACGCTTTCTCACAAGGTCAAAGCGTAAGACTCGCCGACCCTATTCGCTACTCACCCAACAAATTAGGTGTGGCGATGGCTGACATAATGCGCCAAGGCCACAAGTTCAACCTTGGCCTCGGACAACACCGGTAATGCCTCAAGGGAATCAATCGCCTGGGCGGTGAGCGAGGAAATCAATTCTTCCATCTCGTTCAGTGCTCCTGAGTCGATGATGGCTTCTTGGGCTCGGCGCACATCGTCATCGGAAAGAACATCTACTCCGATTTTGAGCAGAACCTTCGCCTGGCTGTGTGATGCGCGCTCAACAGCCATTGCCATTAATGGTGTCGGCTTACCCTCTCGCAGGTCATCACCTACTGGTTTGCCCGTCATCGCCGAGTCACCAAAAACACCCATCACATCATCACGCATTTGAAAAGCATCACCGAGCGGAAGTCCATAGGCACTCAATAACGGAAGAAGTTCTTCTTTACGATCAGGCGCAGCGAGCATCGCCCCGAGATGCAATGGCCGCTCAATGGTGTACTTCCCACTCTTGTAGCGACAAATTCGCTCGGTCTTGTAGCGCCGGCGTTCATTGCTCGATGTACCGATCAGATCAAGCAACTGACCAATGTTCAACTCAATGCGTAATTCATGCCAAATCTCACGGGCGGCCAAGGGTGCATCACCCATTAAACGATCGCTGTAGACAAAAGCCAAGTCACCAACCAAGATGGCAATGCCTTCTCCGTATCGACGTGCTTCACCGCTTCCACCACTGAGGCGATGTTGCTCGGCAAAAACTTCATGAGTAACAGTCACGCCGCGACGCGTCAACGAACCGTCCATGATGTCATCATGAAACAGTGCGAAGGCATGCAAAAGTTCGAGTGCTGCACCCGTGTCCAAACTCTTCAAAGAGTTTGGATCTCCGCCTGCGCCAACAAAACCCCAATGGCTAAATGCCGGCCGCAATCGTTTGCCACCCGACTTCACAAGGCGTCGAATATGTTCAACTGGGCTGCTCAGATCTTCATCAAAACTTGACCAACGGCTTTCCTCAACGCCAAGCACAGCATCAAGATGAGTTGCAATTCGTCGGGCAATCTCAACAAGCGATGGCGGAGGTGTAGAACTCACAGATTCAGGTTAGAGGTGAATCAGGTCTCTAATCCGCTCACAACCGTGTCAATTTGCATTTTGGCGTTACCAATCCGATCACGACAGAGGCGAATGAGTTCTGAGGCCCGTTCAACCTGACTCGCCAGAACATCAACGTCCACATCAGCTCGCTCAAGATCACTCAGTATCTTCTCAAGTTCTTTCAACGCCTCGACGTATCCAATTTCTGAAGAATCTTTTGTTGTCATCGCTTTTCCTTTTTTAGTTCACAGTGCTACTGATTGAGCCATCAGCAACAACAGTTGTTATCTTTTCGTCCACTGAAACATCAGCCGTACTACGAATCACTCGGCCATCAGCCGTACGAGTAATTGACCAGCCGCGCGCTAAAACATTATTCGGATCAAGTAGGCGTATCCGTACTTGGAGATTGTCGATCCGTGTGACAGCATCAAGCACTGTCTGTGGCGCTCGGCGCAACAAACGCTCAACTCGCCCGGTCAACCGCTCACCTGCACGATCAACAGCCGTCCGAGTATGGATTGATATCTCGCGAGTCAGATTGTTGAAATTCTTATGTGAATCACTCAGTTTCTGAGTGGCAACTCTTGTCACTGCGTCCCATGTACCCTCAGTTT
>SYDZ01000154.1 GCA_005801025.1 Actinomycetota bacterium | reverse complement strand
GTTGAATCCAGTTCCTTGTACAACAAGAACTCGTTCGGCGCGTAAAAAATCAAGGACGAAACGTCGATCATCAGTAATCGGATACATCTCGGGATCAAGTTTCGGGAACACATACAAAGCCCCCTTTGGCACCACACAGGTCACTCCCGGAATCTTGTCAAGAGCTTGTATCGCTGCGTCACGCTGTTCAAGCAGGCGACCACCAGGCAAGATCAGATCTTTAATACTCTGGCGACCACCAAGAGCTGTCTGAATGGCATGTTGGCCGGGCACATTTGCGCACAGGCGCATGTTCGTCAACATCACGACGCCCTCAATGTAACTAGCAGCGTGCTCACGTGGACCTGTCATCACCATCCATCCGGAACGAAAACCTGCTAACCGATACGCCTTGGACAATCCGTTGAAGGTGATCGTAAAAACATCAGGAGCAATGCCTGCGAAGGTGTAGTGCACGGCATCGTCATAAAGAATCTTGTCGTAAATCTCATCAGCAAAAACTATGAGATTGCGCTCAACAGCAATGTCTGCAATCTGCCGAAGAATTTCGCGGCCGTAAACAGCACCCGTTGGGTTATTCGGGTTGATGACAACTATCGCTTTGGTGCGATCTGTGATCTTGCTACGAAGATCACCAATGTCAGGATTCCACTCATTGGCTTCGTCGCACAAATAGTGCACTGGTGTCCCGCCAGCCAATGTCGTTGATGCCGTCCACAACGGATAATCGGGAGCCGGAATCAAAACCTCATCGCCGTCGCTCAGTAGTGCGTTCAACGAAAGTTGAATTAGTTCACTGACACCATTGCCCAGCCAGACATCATCAATATCAGTGATATCAATACCTTGATTTTGATAGTGCTGCACGATTGATGTTCGAGCGGAGGTGATGCCCTGTGAATCGGAGTATCCCTGCGAAGCCTGCAAACTGCGCGACACCTCAACCAAAATTTCGGCGGGTGTTTCGAAACCGAAAGGATAAGGGTTTCCGATATTGAGTTTGATGATCCGCTCTCCAGCCGTCTCAAGTCTTTTCGCCTCGTCAAGAACTGGTCCACGAATGTCGTACAGAACATCTGCCAATTTGTCTGACTGTCGAATTTCCTTGGGCATGGCGGTGGCTTTCTCGGGGGATCACGACGTGGCTTTCACAACGACCTTCACAGCCTACGCGAACAAGGGTTTCGCTGACCGTCCCATTTGCCCAATACGCACGCCATTGGGCGCAAGACAGCCCCGCTTGCGGGGTTCTCAGGTCCCGTCTGAGAGACGCTAATGTTCCCGTCGGGAGGAAGATGAATATGAAAATGTTCCGTACGACGTTGCCAGTGTTAGGTGTGGTCCTGAGTGGGTTTTTAGCCATCGCTTGCACCGAGTCAAAGACGACAACAAGCATTCCTGATTCCACCGAGAACGTTGTGACCACCGATGTCACGACCCCGAGCCAAGATTCCACAATTCCTCCCCCAACAGGCGAGCCCTTTGTCATCGGCGTTGTCAACACAGAAGGTTCTCCAGCTGCCGACTTCCCTGATTTCAGCAATGCATTTCGAGCTGCTGCCAATTACATCAACACAGAGTTGGGCGGCTTCGCGGGACGCCCTATCGAATTAGAAATCTGTATTTCCGCTGGCAGTCCCGAATCCTCACAGGCCTGCGCCCAAGAACTAGCGGCAAAAAAAGTGGACCTGGCAATGATCGGTTTAGATATCTTCGTTGACTACGGCACTTTCAGCGCTGCCAGCATTCCAGTCATCGGTGCCGTGCCGATTCTTCCCAGTGATTACACCGCCGACGCCGTCTACATCACCGCTGGCAACCTCGTCGTCCAAGGTTCCACTGCAAACGCGATTACAAATCCGAAATATCTCGGATTAAAAAAGGTGGCGATCATCGCTAATGACTCACCCGCAACTCTTTCCGCCCTGGCAACACTTGAACCGGCCTTAACATTCGCCGGCGCGACATCAGTAGTCATCAAGGGAGGCGAATCCGAAACCGATGCCGGATATCGCTTGCTGATGCAACAAGCTGCTGCCACTAACCCTGAAGCTATTGTTTCGATGTACGGACAATCAGGTTGTGTGGCTCTGATGCGCGCTCGGGTTGAGTTACAGGTTGAGGTCCCAGCATTCACTAATACCGCCTGCCTTGCGGACACCGTGATTAACGCTGTCGGTGATGCTGCTCAAGGGTGGTACTTCGCTGGCTCACAAGGTGGGGTCGAAAGTGCCGACACAGATCTCATGCGTCAATACGTAGGCAAGGTTGTCAATAAAGCACCTGAGGATATTGATGTATTCGGATTCACCACACTCGGCTGGATTCAGACACTCTCCATCTGGAAAGTCGCAAAAGACATCGGGCCAACAGTCACTGGATCGCAAATCACTGATTCGTTCCGACAAGGAAAGGGAACCCTGTGGGGTTCGGATGCAGAATTGCAGTGTGGATCGGTCCCTTCGCTGTCGGCCGTTTGCTCATTTGCCATACCATTCGCTCTCTATACCGAGAATGGCGCTGAACCGGCCTTCGGAGGCGAAAACATCTCTGCACTTGATGTCTTAGACCTGTAGTTCCCAAAACGATGACTGCTTATTTCGCTGCTCTCATTGCTGGTCTTGGGGCAGGGGCAAGCTACGCAATCATCGCCACAGGTTTAGTCGTCACATCGCGCGGTTCAGGTCTCGTCAACTTTGGCTTTGGAGGTCTGAGCGCATGGTCGGCGTATGTCTACTACGACTTGCGCGCCAATGCCCGCTATCCGCTCATGATTCCTGGCCCTTGGCGCGATATTACGTTTGGCGATGGTGTGCAGATGACCGTCATTTCATCGCTGCTCCTCACACTTGCCACAGCAGCACTTCTTGGAATCGTCAGTTATTTATTTGTCTTTCGCATTCTCCGCGCCGCCCCAGTCTTGGCCAAAGTTGTCGCTAGCGTCGGCATCTTGCTGATTCTGCAAGGCATGATCGGTGTCCGCTTCAACGGTTCGCCGATCAATTTGGACAAAGTTCTGCCCAGTGGCGTGATCAAGATTTCAGACGAGATCCTGCTCGCCGTTGATGCGCTTTGGCTAACCGGTATCGCTATCACTTTGGGTATCGTCCTGTGGCTCGCCTCGCGATTCACTCGCACTGGGCTCGCCATCCGTGCAGCCTCAGAATCTGAAAAAGGTGCTCTTCTATTGGGTTTTTCACCAGACCGACTAGCACTTCTGACATGGATCATTTCATCTGTGATCGCTGGAGTCGTCGGTGTCATAGCAGCGCCTCTCTTCCAATTATCCCCCACGCTGTTCACTCAACTGTTAGTACCTGCTCTCGGTGCCGCTCTCGTTGGCCGCTTCATTTCCTTCGGCTGGACGATCGGCGCGGGTCTTACAATTGGCATGTTCCAATCAATGCTCACTCCCCTCCAACAAGATCTCACGTGGTTACCTAAGAGTGGTCTGCGCGATGGTTTGGTCTTTGTGGCAATCGTCGTAGCAATGATTGCCGTCGGCAAACGCCTTCCAACACGCGGTGCGCTTGATAACGGAAAGATGCCGACAGTTTTTTCTGGAAACGTTGAACCGAAATCGGCCATCCTCGGTTTGGTGTTTGTGGTTGCTCTCTTCATCGTTTTACCCGACGGCTGGGGGCTTGCATTATTGACGTCGGTGATCTTTTGTGGGCTCGCCCTATCGCTCGTTGTCCTCACGGGATACATGGGTCAGATCTCACTCGCGCAAATGGCAATCGCTGGAGTCGCTGGCTTCACACTTTCACGGATCTCCGAACGTGTCGGCATTCCTTTTCCCATTGCCCCAGTTCTAGCGGCGTTGGTAGCAACGGCTTTCGGAGTCTTAGTGGGTATCCCCGCCTTACGAGTGCGCGGGGTGAACTTGGCCATCGTCACGCTCGCTGGCAGCATCGCCATCCAAGAGTTCTTGTTCAAAAACTCGGTGTTTGTTGGTGATGTTTCAACGGGTGGCGCAAAAGTCCAAAATCCGAATCTTTTTGGGATCAATCTCGGACTTCGCAGCATCAATGATCCCTATCGACCGGTGTTCGGTATTCTCGTCACCGTTGTCGTGGCGCTCATTGCACTCATGGTTGCCAATCTGCGTCGAAGTGGAACAGGTCGAAGGATGTTGGCGGTGCGCTCCAACGAACGAGCAGCTGCCGGAATCGCCATCAACACGGCCTCGACGAAATTACTCGCCTTTGGAATCAGTTCGTTCATTGCTGGACTGATGGGTTCAATGATCGCCTACCGATTCGGCTCAATCTCAGATATATCGTTCAGTTTCTTTGCGTCACTGACACTGTTGGCCTTTACATATTTAGGCGGCATCAGCAGCGTCACGGGAGCGTTGATTGCTGGCTTCCTCGCAGCAGACGGGATTGGCTTTAAACTGCTCAACAAAGGCTGGGCTTCACTCGGAGTCGACTTCGGTCGCTGGCAAATATTGGTTGGAGCGGCCGGATTAGTGATTACCGCCGTACAAAACCCTGAGGGTATTGCTGGTGCATTCCAACGCGGC
>SYDZ01000153.1 GCA_005801025.1 Actinomycetota bacterium | reverse complement strand
GCCCACCTCTATGCGGGTTTGTTGGAAGACCCAACCTTAGAGATGCCGTTAGTTGTGCTACTCGTATCGGGTGGTCACACGATGCTCATTGAGATGCGCGGTCATGGTCAATACAAGTTGTTGGGTCGCACAATTGATGACGCCGCTGGCGAAGCCTTTGACAAAGTGGCGCGTTTTCTCGGGCTCGGATATCCAGGTGGACCAGCGATTGATGCCATTGCCTGCACTGGTGATCCGCAAGCAGTGAGTTTTCCGAGAGCGATGATGCACGATGGCTTAGATTTCAGTTTCAGCGGATTGAAAACATCTGTGATCAACTATGTGCGCAATAACCCAGGGGCCAATACTGCCGATGTGGCCGCTTGCTTTCAAGAGGCTGTCGTGGATGTCTTGGTCAGTAAATCACGTAAGGCCGCTGATCTCATTGGCGCAAAAGGTTTGGTGCTCGGTGGAGGGGTAGCGGCAAACTCTTTGTTGCGCACACGCTTCATGGAGATGTGCGAGAGCGATGGGCGCCGAGGGTTGGTACCAAGTCGGGCGATGTGCACTGATAACGCGGCGATGATCGGCAGTGCGGCGTGGTATCGCTTGTGCAGTGATGGACCATCAACTCTCAACAGCGGAGCATTTCCGAATCTGCGTTTACCATTGCTTGATTCAAGTTGGGCACGAGGAAAGAATTGAATCAATGACTCTTCCGTTGAAACCCCTGAAAATTGGTCATCTGGCTTTCTCATCGCCGATTGTTTTGGCACCCATGGCGGGTGTGACGAATGCGCCTTTTCGGACCTTGTGTCGCGAGTTTGCTCCTGGCCTGATGTACGTCAATGAGATGGTGATGGCCACAGCATTGGTACACGGCAGCGCCAAGACGGAACGGATGGTCACTTTCGCTGCTGACGAGTCTCCGCGAAGTTTGCAGTTATATGGCAGCGACCCAGTGATGTTGGCGCGGGCTGTGACAAAACTTGGTGAGGCCGGAGCCGTGGATCATATTGATATGAACTTTGGTTGCCCAGTCGCCAAGGTAACGCGCAAAGGTGGTGGAGCGGCAGTGCCCGCCAAGCCAAATTTGTTGCGCGCGATTATGCGCGGCGCGGTGAAGGCCGCAGCGCCATATGGCATCCCCGTGACGGCAAAGTTTCGCATCGGTATTGATGAAGATCTGATTACTTATCTACACACCGGACTGATTGCTGAAGAAGAAGGCATTGCATCAATCGCCCTTCATGCGCGAACCGCCGAACAGCATTACAGCGGTACTGCGCGTTGGGACGCGATCGCAGAATTGAAGCAGGCCGTGACATCAATTCCTGTTTTGGGTAATGGAGATATCTGGACGGCCAGCGATGCACTGCGGATGATTGAGTCCACAGGATGCGACGGCGTTGTCATTGGTCGTGGTTGCCTCGGTCGACCATGGCTGTTCGCCGACCTTGTCGCCGCATTCGCAGGTGACGATGTTCTGCCTCCGCGAAATCTTGGTTTTGTTGTCGAGGTAATGAAGCGCCATGTGCGTTCGCTAGCCGAACATTTCGGGGCCGACGATATTGGTTCAACTCGAGGTGTTCGCGATTTTCGTAAACATGTGTCGTGGTATCTCACTGGTTTCCCTGTCGGCGGGGAGATTCGTCATCGCCTCGCAACCGCTGACTCGATCCTTGCTATCGACGATTTACTCGACGAGATGGTCTTCATTCACGGAAGTCATTTAATTGTTGTTGAGGGCGGCGAATATTTGCGTCGTGGCAAAACAAGTGGTCCGATTCGGGTGGCTCTACCTGATGGATATCGAGGTTGTTTGAACGACATGGTCGTACCCGATGACAACGACGTGATGGCGATCTCCGGCGGATGAACGGATTCTTTCTCTAGTGGACATCATCCTTGGATCAGGTTCTCCGCGTCGTCTCGAGTTGCTGCGTGCGGTCGGCATTGAACCGCAAGTGTTGGCACCTGACATTGATGAATCGGTACGATTCGGGGAAATTGCGCAGGACTATGTACGCCGATTAGCGGCAACAAAACTCGACGCTGTGATGCGGTGCGCCGGGGCAGTGGGGGTTGGCACGATTGTCATTGCCGCTGACACCACCGTTGAGATTGACGAAGCGATCTTGGGTAAACCCGATGACAATCATCAAGCGGTGGCGATGCTGAGATCATTGAGTGGTCGTGAGCATAGGGTTCATACAGGTCTTGCCGTAGCGGTGGCGGGGCCAGGATGTCGCGGAGTTGAGTGGCAGGGCCATGTCGAGGTAGTGACCTCACGAGTGTGGTTTAGAACTCTGACTGAAACCCAGATCGCCGACTATGTGGCAACTGGTGAGCCCAGTGATAAGGCCGGGGCATATGCGATTCAGGGAGGTGGAGCTCTCTTTGTTGACCATTTTGACGGGTCCCTAGATGCCATTATTGGTCTTCCGATCGAGCGCCTGCGGGAGATTTGTGCGGGTTTGGGGCACAGGTTGGGCTAGGGGCGGTCTGACCAACTTTTCGGCCCTGTTTGGGGGCGCGGGCGGTTGCTAAGGCGCAGGTATCCCCATAGCATTGGCACTCGGCAGGTGTGAGTGCTAACTCGCCCTTGCCACTCACTATCAACCTAACTATCTAGCCACGGAGGCTTGAACCATGAACCTGAAGCCCCTCGATGATCGCATCGTGGTACGGCCCAATGAAGCCGAGGAGCGCACTGCTTCCGGATTCATCATCCCCGATACCGCCAAAGAAAAGCCACAGCAAGGCGTCGTCCTCGCAGTTGGACCTGGTCGCTGGAGTGACGATGCTGGAAAGCACCATCCACTCGACATCAAAGTAGGCGACACCGTGTTGTACTCCAAGTACGGCGGCACCGAAGTCACTGTTGAGAGTTCAGATCTTTTGATCCTCACCAGCCGTGACGTTCTTGCCATCGTCGGCAAGTGAGGTTGTAACACATGTCGAAACTGCTGAAATTTGATGAGGAAGCGCGTCGCGCCCTCGAAGCAGGCGTCAACAAGTTGGCCGATGCTGTTCGAGTAACTCTCGGACCAAAAGGTCGCAACGTTGTGCTTGATAAGAAATTTGGTGCACCCACCATCACGAACGACGGTGTGTCCATCGCTAAAGAAATCGAACTGGAAGACCCATTTGAAAACATGGGTGCTCAGTTGGTGAAGGAAGTTGCCACCAAGACAACCGACGTTGCTGGTGACGGCACGACGACCGCGACAGTTCTTGCACAAGCAATGGTTACTC
>SYDZ01000152.1 GCA_005801025.1 Actinomycetota bacterium | reverse complement strand
GGAGGACTCGCTGACTCGAGTCAGGACCACCGTGGCTGCTGGACGACTCGTGCGCTCTTGGGCTGTTTGGTCGAGATCGGGAGGCACATCTGCACCTTATTGCGACAATCACTGCTGAGCCTATGTCTCGTGCGAGAATAACGTTATGACGACTTCAGATTCTCTCGTATTACTTGACATTACCGACGGTGTTGCCACAATCACCTTGAACAATCCCGGCGAACGCAACACACTCACGGCGCCAATGGTCGCGGGGATTATTGCTGCCATGGATCGCATCGAAAATGACAGTGCCGTCGGGGCAATCGTTGTCACGGGAACTGCCCCTGCATTTTGTGCCGGTGCCAACTTAGGAAATCTGCAACAGAGTTCATCAGGGAGCCTCGGCACGATCTACGAGGGTTTTCTGCGCATTGCGCGCAGCGAGTTGCCGACATTGGCTGCCGTCAACGGTGCGGCGGTCGGCGCGGGAATGAATCTTGCCCTGGGATGCGATGTCCGTCTTGCTGCTCGTCGGGCCAAGTTTGATACCCGTTTTTTACAGATTGGCATTCATCCTGGCGGTGGCCATACATGGATGTTGCGCCGCATCGCAGGACCACAAACGACAATGGCCACTGTGATTTTTGGTGAGGTGCTTGATGGACTTGAGGCCGAGCGACTGGGAATCGTGCATCGCTGCGTCGAAGATGACGAGTTGTTGAGCACGGCTCATGCCATGGCCATGCGAGCCGCCAGTGCCCCGCGCGAACTGTTGATTGAAACGAAGAAGACGATTCAAGCCATGGCTGACGTGGCCCAACATCATGAGGCCGTTGAACGCGAGTTGACCCCGCAACTGTGGAGCACCCGCCAGCCTTGGTTCGCCGAACGGATCGCTGCCCTGCAGAATCAAATCTCGTCAAAAAAGTAATCAGCGATGTGACTTGATTTTTTTGGCAACTGTTGTACGGTTTCCTGGCGGGGAGTTCAACGGAGCCTGTAAGGAGGACCGAATGAGCAAGCGCCATCGAAGTCAGGAAGCGGTTCCGCTACCGAGAGCCGAACAGCGGGCCCACGCCCACGGCGAAAGACATCGCGTCAAAGGCGAACTGCACGGGCTCGCCGAAATGGTGAGTCATGGAGTTGATTCCGACGATGTAGTTGAGCCAGGTGCGCAATGGAAGCCGATGCATCATCACGATGCTGAGCGTGCGGCGAAAAAGTTAGACCATGCGCGCAATCAACGGCACTGGAAAGTCAAAGAATGGAAACGTCGCACGACTGTTCGTCGACAAAAGGCCGCAGCGTATCGCGACCTTGCGCAATCAGCCTGAGAAATTTGGTTTAAGAGTTGGCTGAGAGCCAATCCCTTGTGAGTTCCTCTCGGCGTTCTTGCCATTCTTCAATCGTGATCGCATAACGCACATGGTCTTCCCAGACACCGTTGATTTCTAGAAATCGAAGAGCGGTACCTTCGTTACGGAGATTTAACTTTTCCATGACGCGCTGACTATTTTCGTTGCGCGGCACGATACAAATTTCTAGGCGATGCAAACCAAGGTCTTCAAAGGCGTAACGACTCACCACGACGACGCCCTCGGCAGTGTATGACTGGCCTGCTTGGGCTTGGTCAATCCAGTATCCGATCGTGCCGGACATCAAGGCTCCACGCTGCACCATATTGATATTCATTTCACCAGCAAAGGCATTGTTCACAAAAAGTCCAAAGGTGTATGCCGAACCATTTTGACGTTCTCTGTCGCGTAACGCGCAACGTGCGCGGAATGCCTCTTTATCGGTCTCGGGGTCTGGAGCATGTTTGAACTTCTGTGGTTCCCAAACCAATAGCCAATCGCGGTTGCGCGCCCGCACCTCAGACCAAGCAGCGAAATCGGCAGGCGTGAGGGAGCGCAAAAAAATGCGATTGCCATACAAGTGCAAACCGCTTGGAGTTCGGGCGGGGTGGGTTTGAAAGTTACTCATGGGTTGCCTAGTAGTTCAGCACAGACTCCATCAAGGATGTTGTACGCAGAGACGATCATTTCCTCAGCATCTAAAGATCGCATCAGGGCCACCAGTACACAGCAACCTCCGACAATGACATCAGCGCGATCTCGTGGCAGACCGTGGTTGTGGGCGCGGTCCGACAAAGTTTCGGTGGCCAAGGTGCGAAAGACATCCTCAATGGCTGAACGCGTGAGGTGAAAAGCGTGCAGCCCGAGAGGGTCAAAGACCCGTTGACCAATCTCCACGGCAGCGACCGTGACAATGGTTCCAGCCGTACCGATAATTTGTGGTGCTCGCGCCATGTCTGGACATTCGCGGAGCAAATCCTCAAAGAGGTCCTGAACTTCACCGATGGCGTTGAGGAGTTCTTCGGGTGCCGGTGGATCACGGCGAAGATGCCGTTCGGTGATACGCACGGCGCCGACATCAATACTGCGGGCGATATCAAGTTGCGTTGTGCCGAGCATGATCTCTGTCGAGCCACCGCCGATATCAATAATTAGGTGACCAACTGGATCAAGTGCAAGGTTGCTGATGGATCCTTGATATGCCAGGCGGCCCTCGTCTTGGCCACTCAGTAATTCTGCTTGAACGCCAATGGTCTTCTCCACACGAGTGAAAAACTCTTGGCGATTGCTGGCATCACGACAGGCGCTTGATGCCACAACGCGTAGGGCGTATGAACCGTAAGTATCAAGTGCTTGGCGATAGTCAGCGAGACAAGATATAACTCGTTGCATCGCTTCCTCGCTCAATGAGCGGTTGTGATCAACATCTTGTCCGAGACGAGTAACGGTGACTCGAGAATCAACAATGCCGTTGCGTCGCGAAACGATTCGCAGATTCGTTGAATTGGTCCCGATGTCAATCGCGGCAACGATGTCGTCTGCAGAGTGCGTCATAAGTTATCCCGAAGACGATCAGCCACCCAGCGGCCAACTGGGTCATCGCCACCTGCAAGATGCCAGGCGTAATGCGCGTGTAAGCATTTGACTCCGGTGCGAGTCCCAGCCACGCCTCCCGAGGGTCGCGGACCCGCGTAGTCGCGAGGAATATCTGCATCGCGTTCTGCTTGATAGCGGCGATGGGCGTGTTCAAGTTCTTCGGAGTCAACCTCGGCTTCAGATTGATCGACGCCTCCTGCGGCCTCAAGGCGACTCACGGCAATCGCAATGAGAGGCGAACATAGCCAGTAGCGAGTGGGCATTGGGGTGCCATCATCAAGGAACGGAGCATTTTTGATGACGCTCGGCATGCCGTCAAGATCTCGTACGACGACAGCGAATTGACCACTGGGTTCGCGCCCGAGACGTTGACGAACGAGATCGCGGTCGTGGGCAGTGGCGTTGTATTCGGTGTTCAACTCTGGCGTCGACGTCGCCGACGACCAAAGAACATGAAGATTCCAAGGAATGCGCCGGCGATAGGTAATAAGCGCTTCAGCATGGCTCCGCCAGCCAAGGTCTGAAGGTTGAGCGGTTCGGCGGCTGGTCCCTCAATCTTGCGAACAGTCGGTTTGTCAGCCGAGGCATCGGTGATCTGCCCGACTGCAGTTGCTGCCGTGGCGGCACTGAGTGAGGGGGCTGCTGCGCCACCTTCTTTGTCAATCAAGGTGTTCAGATTGTCGGCGAATTGTGCGATGATTTTCTCGCTGATATCAGCCAAGGCTCCACGACCAAATTGTGCCACCTTGCCTGTGATCGCTAAATCAGTGACAACACTGACCGATGTCTTTGTCGCCGAGACGGAAGTCAGTTGAGCAGTGACTGAGGCAGAGGCATTTCCTTTGCCGCCAATATCACGACCAGTGGCCTTGAGGTGGGCGCGGTAATTGACATGATCAAGTTCGGCAAATTGGGCTTCACCCTTGAATTGCGCGACGATCGGTCCGACCTTGATTTTTACTCCGCCTTTGAAGACATCGCCGTCTACTTCTTTGAGTTCGGCGCCCGCCAGACATGGAGCAATTCGCTCAAGGTCGGTGAGTACGACCCAAGTTTCGGCGATCGGTTGATTGACGGTGAAAGTGTGATTTAAATCCATTGTGCAAGATCCTCCTGTGTGTCGATATCGGCGGCGGAACCAGGGCAATCTACTTGCGAAACCAGCTCGGGGTGCAGGCGGATGAGATCTCGGGCTCCCGAATCTCCGCTGACGGGCAGCAGAGACCACACGGATTTGTGGAGTCGCACTGGGTTGCCGCGTTTGTTGGCATACGTAGCGACGGCGATGGGCGAGGGTGAAGATGCCACGAGCCTCCACGCTTCGGGCGTCACAAAGGGTTGATCGGCGAGCCCGACAACGACGGCCTCGGCATCTAAACGAATGGCTTCTTGGATACCAGCCTTGACCGAACTTGCCTGCCCATCAGCCCAGCGAATGTTGTTGACCACCAAGATTTGCTGATGCCGCACAAACGCGTCGGGGATTGAGGTCGCGCCCGTGACAACGATGACCTGTCGAAAGTTTGCCCGCAAGAGGTTTTCTAAAGCCATCTCAAAGACGGTGATTCCACCCGAGTTCGGCATTTCAGTAAGCAACTTGTGTGATTGACCGCTGAAGCGCGATCCCGCCCCGGCCGCCAAGAGCACCGCCAAGGTGTCATCAGGGGGGGAAACGAACAACGTGTTCACATTGACATACTGCCTTTTGACCAGCGGGTTTGGCTTATTTTCGGCTGTTTGTGACATTTTTTATGGTGGGGGTGCGGTAAATATTACGGTTTCATTGCGATATCGTTACGGAACGCCCACGGGCAGCACTGATTGAACTTCGATGAGATCCCCCTTGACTCCCAACAACCAACTTCCCTGTCGTTCTCCATCCGACGGATTAAGCGTCGGTCGTCGTCTGCGTAGCGTGTTAGTAGTCGTTCTGAGTCTCGTTTCCACAATGGTTCCCCTCAGTGTCGGCGTGGCGCATGCGACCCCTGCCGCTGCACAACGCAAGGGCCCCCTACCGCAGTTTGATCGTGTGTCTTGGACGGCATTACTGGCCCTTGAAGAAGTCAGTAGTGGAATGACTCGTGTTGATCGACCGCCTGTGCTCTCGGCGAAGTATGTAGCGCTACGAACACAAGTGGCCGCACTGGTCGCCAGGCGACTGTCAATTTCTGGCAGAGGTTTAAGTGAAGCATGGGCACGAGCCGACGCCGAACATCAGATTGCAGTTCTTGCCGCCGTATCTCAATTGGGAGTTCCATATCGCCGTTTTGCAATGCAACCTGGCGTGGCCTTGGACTGTTCGGGACTCACTACTTTCGCTTGGGGCGAAGCAGGATTTTCCATTCAACGCAATTCAACTCAGCAGATGCGATCTGCTGAGTCGCGAGATATTTGGACTGCGCAGGCGGGAGACTTGGTGCACTATCCAGGTCACATCATGATGTGGTTGGGTTCGGGTCTCGGAGTGATTCACTCACCCGAACCTGGTCGTTCAGTGGAGTTGAAAGTTTTAGGGATTTCTAGTCTGCGCCGAAGCACCTTTGGTGATCCCAGCGAGTGAGAACCCCGTTGTTGATGGTCTCAACCAGCGAACTGATCGGCCTGAGCATCGAGCGTGACTGAGATCGCAGATACTGATAAATCGGCTGTCTCGAGACTGGCGAGGACTCCCAGATTGTCAAACGCACAATAGGTCTTTTTCTGAGTTGCCGCGTTGGAATCAACAACGGGTATCGCCGTGCAGGTTGTGGGTTGATCACTGATACTCGAAGTTGTGCTCGTACCCATGCCCACAGCGACGCGTGTGTCTTGCAAGATTCTCTCGATGGCAGAACTCTGAAAAATTGTTGAAACAAGTTGACGGTCAGAAACACGCGACTCGTCTATCCCAGGCTTACATTCTCCCGTGGTCGTTGAGCATGTCGATGACGTGCCATCTGGGGCATAGATGAAACGCACGTCTCCAATGGAAATGCTGTTCCCGAAATCGGGATGATGAGCGAATGCGGCATCGCTAGAAAGATTGCCGAACTTGGTGAGGACGCGATAGCCGACGGTGAAGGTCAATGTTGTCCCCGAAACTAAAACATCGATCACCGCCTGTACTGATTGATCCTCCACAGTGGGAGAGGTTGTGGGGGAGAGAAGCGTGGGTCTGGCACCAGTGAAACAACCCTGAAGGAGCACTCCTGCGCAAAGCATGGACAGAGTCAGACGACTCGCTGGGGGGAATTTCATCGCCTCAGCCTAGGTGGAAGTCACAGTTTTGGAATTGTCGCACGGCACAGTGCTGCTCGTATCGTAAGAGATGTGATCAAGCTTGATGCCGCGACCGTTTTCCTGCAGTGGTCGGTCGGCGGAATGTTGGGTTGCTGGTTTACCACTCGTCATCGCGAAGTTGGTCTGGGCTATGGCTGGTTGCTGCGCTCAATCTATGTCGTGATGGCTGTCAGTGCAGCATATATCGGCTTTGCTTCGAGGTCGTCATCAACGGCCGAGATGATACGCAACATTGGCGCAGTCACCGTCGCAGTGACAGCGAGCTACGGTTTGGGTCAAAGTATTGTGCGGCGCAAAGAAACTTCGGGTGGCAAGGAGTTTCAGCCAAGCATTGACTTGTGGCCAGTTGCCGTTGGTCTGATCGCTTTAGTGGCCTGCGGCGTCAGCGATGGTGGCAATGACACAGTGGCGATAGTGCGCACAGTTGTCGGTGCATCGTCAGGGGATTGGAGCAACACCAACGGAGTAACCATCTATCCTCTCTTTGTGGGGCTGGATCTGATGTGGCAGGGGATGGGCGCGATAACAAACCAG
>SYDZ01000151.1 GCA_005801025.1 Actinomycetota bacterium | reverse complement strand
ATTGCGGCGACATCAAGCATGTTGGCTGCTTCCAACCGAAAGTCAAGTTCTTCGACGATCGTCTCGGCAAAAAGTTCAACAAGGGCTGGAGGATTCGCCAACGCAGCAATGGGTATACGACCCACAAGGTGCGGGGCGATCCATGCCATGACTCTGAGGTCTTTGCGCACCAGGCTCGCCACCCGTGGTCGTTGTACTTTGACGACGACATCTTCGCCCGTGAGCAAACGGGCTGCATGGACTTGGGCGATAGATGCTGCGGCTAATTCTCTTTCATCAAACCATTCAAAGACATCTTCAAGACGCGCTCCTAAATCTTGTTCAACAGTTTGGCGCACAGTGGAGAATGGCTCGGCGGGAACTTGGTCACGACATTTTTTGAATTGCTCAACGAGTTCAGGAGGAAAGAGACCTTCTCCGGAGGAAATGATTTGACCCAACTTGATGTAGGTCGGACCAAGAGTTTCGACTGCCTTTCTCAAGCGCAGCGAGACGTCAGCTTGGCTAGCGGAACGATCGACATATTTGTTGCGCTTCTTTTTTATGAACCAAGGAGCAAGCGCCTTAACAATGTTGATCGTTACCGTGATGACTCGTCCCCCTGGTGGCAGACGGCGCGGCGTTGTCAGGATGGGAACTTCCGCTTTTGCCTGAGAGCGAAGGGCTTGGGTAGACCCCAGCCAGGCAATATCGTGAGGGTTTACTTCCCACGGACCCCGCTCGGTAAATGAACCCCACTGCAAGTCATGGGAACGATCATTGGGAGACTTTGATTCACTCACCTTCAAAGTCTGCCTGCGCAATCAGAGAATTTCCCGTCGGAGACCCACAGTTGGGTGTGACAGTGACAACTTAGGCTGCGGTGGGGTGATGAATGGGGGAGTATTGTTTTCCGTGAGGATGCGGCGCATCAAGCGTGTAAGAAATGGGGATTTGAGATGACATCAGAAAATGCGTTACCCGATCGCTGGTTGACCGACTGGATTCCGAGTCAAAAACTGCCCGTGTATACCCGAGCCAACGCTGGCGAGGTCTTGCCCGACCCATGTAGTCCGTTGTGTTGGACCGTTGTGTGGGAGCCCGGGGTTGTGATGGGCTGGCGCGACTGTCAAATTGATGTTGGAACATTTAATCACCATGAAATGGATGCTCACCAGCCAGAAGTGGTCGGACTCTTTGGCGGATATTTGTTTATCAACGCTTCAACAGCCCGTTTGTTTGGTGTGCGCGGTCCTGGTCTGGCCCCCGAAATGATTGACGCTACTTACTTTGGCACTCACCCTGATGTACCCCCGTATATCCCTGAGCCGTGGCACGAAAATGCCGACAACACGGCGCGATTGGGAGAATGGATGGGTCGTGTCATGACGGCACAGGCTCTTCCTGAATTGATGGAAGACCAAAAGATTTCCAATGAGGCACGGGCATCACGCCTAGATTTGTCCAATCTTGATGAAGTCGCGCTCGTTCATCGCATGCGTTCGTTCACGGCAACTTTGCGGCGCGATTTTCAACACCACCTTGATATGACGGCCGGAACGTCCATTGGACCAGGGGCACTTGGTGCGATTGCGGCGGCTTTAGGTGATCCATCGTTGGTGTTGACATTAATCACCGCTATCGGTGATGTGGATTCAGCCTTGCCCAGTCGGGCGATGTGGGAATTGTCGCGTCTGCCAAAGGATTCATCAGAGTACCGCCAAGGTTTTGATGCATTTTTAAGCGAGTATGGAAGTCGCGGACCGAACGAGTGGGATATTCGTTCGGACACGTGGGAAACCAAACCCGCTTTAGCGACATCACTGATTGACACCATGCGCGGTACCCCAGACGATCAAAGTCCCATCATTCGCAATGAGAAAAATGCTGAACTCCGTCGCGCTGCCGAAAAGCGAGTGCGTGAAGCCTTAGCCGCTGACCCTGAAGCGTTGGCACAATTTGAAATGGCCTTGAAGTCAGCGCATTTGTACTTGGCCGGTCGCGAACGCGCCAAGACCAACATCATCAAAGTCGTGCACGAAGTTCGTATGGCAGCCTTCGCTTTGGCGGAGCGAACTGGCTACACACGATCACAAATCTGTATGTTGCTTGCTGACGAGCTTGATGCATTCGTTGCTCAACCTGATGAATTTAGGGCCCGGCTCGCGCAGCGCGAACGTCAATACCTTGAGCTCTTTGAACTTGAACCACCGTTTATCGTGAATGGTGTTGTGCCGCCGTTGTCGCAGTGGGCGTTGAAGGGTGAATCAACTGCTGTTGTTGTGCACGCGGGTGAAGTATTGACGGGAATGTCTGGTGCTCCTGGCACCTATACGGGTAGAGCTCGTATCATTCTCGATCCTGCCGACCCGATGGCCTTAGAACCAGGCGAGGTTTTGGTTGCCCCGTTTACCGATCCAGCATGGACGCCATTATTCGTGGCAGCCGGTGCGGTCGTCGTTGATGTTGGCGCCGTTGTGAGTCACGCCATTATCGTCAGTCGCGAATTGGGTCTCGCCTGCGTCGTCAGCGTCACCGATGCGACGAAAAGAATTCCTGATGGCGCTGTCATCACTGTTGATGGAGCCATCGGTACGGTCACCATCGTGAGCATGCCCTGAAACCAGTTTTCCCATATTTTTCAGTCGCTTTGGTGATGGGGGTAGCTCTCTCGTTGCTCGGACCATCGGTTTCTTATTTGGAAGATCGCCTCAATGTCAGTACGGGGGTGATCGGCATTCTCTTTGCACTGGTCGCCATCGGAAACTTTGTTGGTGCTTTACTCGGTGGACGTTGGATCACCCGTTGGACAGGACATCAGGTTTTGCATGTCGGCATAGTGTCGTTCGCCGTTGGCACGGTGCTGTTGGCCATCAGCGAGAAGTTCATCGTTACTTGTCTCGCGGTGGCTTTGATCGGAGCGGCTACGGGCATGGCCGATACGGCAATGAACACCATGGTGGTATGGGCTCGATCGGGTCGTTCAGGTCCTGCTTTGAATGCCCTGCATTTGATGTTCGGCGTGGGTGCGCTTTTCGCTCCACTGATTGTTGACCGATCTTTGGCATGGACTCACTCGTTGTGGTTGGCAGTTTGTGTCGTTATCGCGTTAGCGATCACCGCAACGTGCAGTGTTGGTCGTCGTGAAGCACCTCAACACCCTGTCCACTCAGATGATGTCATGCGACCACAGTTGCCGCGTCGCACGGTGCTCGTGGTGTCTGTCTTTTTTATGCTGTACATCGGAGGAGAGGTCGGTTTCGGTGGATGGATCTTTACCTACGCCGAGGAGATTGGTATGGCGGGCTCGTTGCCAGCATTAGTGACAGCCGCATTTTGGGGAGCCTTTTGCGTGGGTCGTTTGGTCGCCATCCCTGTGAGTGGACGAGTGCGACCATTGCTCGTTGTATGCAGCGCATGTGCTCTCTCTGTTGTGGCCCTAGCGGTGATGATTGTGGGGTCGGGCGACATCTGGACTGTTTGGTTTGGAGCAGCGGTATTTGGTTTTGCCGCTGGCCCTCAGTATCCAACGATGTTGGCCATGGTGGACGACAAGTTATCTCTATCTGCTGCAGCGACATCGTGGATCGTTGGCGCAGCGGCTGTTGGGGGATTGATTGTTCCTACGTCGATTGGACCCCTGATTGATTCTCAAGGATCTGATTCAATGCCAGTGGTGGTGTTGATCGTGTGTGCGCTATCGCTGTTGTGGGTTTTAGTTGTGCAGAGATCAATCAATCGTGCCCATGCGCTTCATCGCACAAGCGTTCTTCGCCCGCTTTGATTTGTCCAGCACCGACACCCTCAAGAGCAGCAAACGGACCACATACTTGTGGGGTCAACCACACATGCAACATCGGATTCGCCCGCAACTTAATACCAAAGGAGCATGGTCCGTTTTCCGATGTGACACCGACAACTCGAGTTGAACCAGAGACAGATGGGTCTTCGCTGAAACATAGGTTGTTGTGGATGTGCCATTGAGTCAGTGCTCCACCAACATCGGGCACTGTTTCCAGCGTGTACTCGTCTCCCACCATGTACATTGCTGAGACCAAAGTACGTTTACCGCCACTTCCGACGGCAAATACTAAACTCTCTGGGTAATTCGGGTTGAGTTCATGTTCATCATTAATCCACGACCAATTGATGTAATGCTCAACACCGGTAGCTGCATCTTGGATAGATGAAAATCCGTATTCCATGGCGATCGCCGGAGTTGAGAACTTGGGCAGGATTGTGCGTGTTCGGTAGATTAAATCCTCAGCCCTCGCCTGCTGGGCGGCGCTGACACCGGGGAATCCAGCCAAGATGATGCGGTCTGCGCCAGTATCTTTAAAAGAAGGGGCCAAGGTGGTCGTCGTTTGCGGTGCTACCGAGGATTGCGTTGGATTTGATGGTTGCGTTTCATGGTCGCCATGGCATAAGTCCACTCGCTCGGCATCGCTAACGTTTGAGCGACCTGCGCCAGCGCCTTCGAGGGCAGCGAATGGTCCGCAGAGATGTGGGGTAATCCACACATGCACCATGGCGTTGTCGCCGCCACCGCGCACCGAGCCCGGAGGGCAGTTTCCTGCATCATCGGTCAATCCCGCAATCACGGGAACACCCTGGGCATTATTTCGCCAGCACAAATTATCATGTGAATGCCATTGAATAAGACCACCCGCGAAGTCGGTCAGGCTTGGGTCATCAACGGTGACTCCGACTTTGGCAATGAACATGACTGAGACCAAAGTGCGCTTGGTGCCTTCAACTTTGTATACCAAGGCTTCTGGTGCTGTTGGATCAAGGAACTTGTCATCTTGAATCAATTCGCGCTTAATGAAGTGTTCAAACCCTGTTGACCCATCACCAATTGACTTCCATCCACCAGCAATGGCGGTCTGATAATCGGCCCAGGCGGGAAGTACGCGTTGAGTCAACTCAATGAGTGCCTTGGCTCGGCTTTCTTGTTCGGCACTGACATTTGCAACATTGGAAATATCAAGCGGGAGTGCTGGGTCGTAGGGTCGGGGCCAAGCGGCAAAAGTTGGCTCTCCAGTCGTTGGGATTTCAGTGACTACTTGTTCGATGGGCGTTGTCGCAGGGTCATGATGTCCCGCTTCTGCGGCGCTGTGATCATCGGCGTGGGCCACGCCACCTTCGCTATGAGCACCTTCGCTATGAAGATGACTTGCACCGTTCCACATGGCGGGCAATGTCAGTAGCAAGATTGCGAAAGAAGGAAGTGCCAAACGTACTTGTGGGAGCTCGCGCTCGCCGACAAGCAGAGCAGCTGAAGCGACAGTGGCAGCCACGATGCCCAGAACAGCACACAAACTGTCAGCCAACTGAACATTCTCGCGTACTTCAAGTCCGTCAATCCAAGAAATGCCGGCAATCCTGGTGATGATCCAACCACCGACGGCGGCACCGTTAATCACAACGCCCAGGGGCAATAACCATTGATGGGGGCGCAGTAAGACGCTGAGGCCCCAGGCCAGTTGCGCCAAGGTCACAACAATGAAAATGCGCGCCAACTGGGGGTGTTCAGCATGTAAGCCAATTGCCCCACCATGAATCGCTCCAGCGGCAATTGATGCAAGTCCTGCGATGACGATCCCTGGCAAACGTTTCATAGCCCCAGCGTACCTCAGTTAGTCGCTTAATGCCCGCAGCGCAGCCTCGGCGAATTCTGGTCGGCACACCAAAAAGTCGGGAAGCCACAAGGATTCTTCGTTGTAGGTCAGTGCTGAGCCGTCGGTTCGACTGACATGCAAGCCTGCGGCGGCGGCAACAGCGGAAGGGGCGGCTGAATCCCATTGGTACATTCCGCCATCATGGACATATATGTCTGCCTCACCCATGACGACGGCCATGGCTTTGGCACCTGCAGATCCAAGTCGCGCCACATCACAGCCGAGGGCATGAGCCACCTTGACAGCGCAGTAGGGATTGCGGGTTCGTGAGGTGACAAGCATGGGGCGTTCGCGGGTTGACGGGGGCACGATGGGCGCAGGATCAGCATTAAAAGTGATGCCCAAAGTGGGTAAT
>SYDZ01000150.1 GCA_005801025.1 Actinomycetota bacterium | reverse complement strand
ATTGGTGAGATGGTGCTTGGACTTCCAAAAGAACCGCGATAGAAATGGCTATTTTTCGGCGTACGCAGAGCATGATGATGATCATCGTCGGACTCTTGCTACGGCCGCATTATTGGCTCATAGCGCTCAGCGTCGGTACTCGGATGATTCCACAGCGGTGGTGGACTCATTGGCCGTATCTGCCAATTCCTCGAAAGGACTACCTGAAATTTCGCCTGGAGACGCAATACGGTGGTCATTCGCCGCAGGCAAACTTGCCTGATGTCCTGCGGTATTTGCGTTGGGTGCGAGAATGGGATGCGCAATCGTGAATTTTTTCGTGTTTCATTGTGCGCAAGGTCGTTAATCACTGATGCAAAGTGCCCTCGTTCTGAACGCGACTTATGAGCCGCTGAGTGTGGTGTCCTCGCGTCGTGCTATTTGTCTTGTTTTGGGCGATAAGGCTGACCTCATTGAGCACGATGAAAGTTTTCTACGTTCGGAGCGCTTGTCTTTGCCAAATCCCTCGGTCATTCGTCTGCGCTATGTCGTCAAGGTGCCATATCACCGTCGTACCTCGTTATCGCGTCGCGCCGTTTTCGCGCGCGATGACAATCGCTGTCAGTACTGCGCTGGAATGGCCGATTCTCTTGATCATGTCATGCCGCGTTCACGAGGGGGGCTGCACATTTGGGAAAATGTGGTTGCCGCCTGTCGTAAATGCAATCTTGGGAAGAGAGATCGGACTCCCGACGAGGCCGGAATGAAATTGGCGAAAACACCTCTGATTCCCAAGGAATTAGCGTGGGTGACCGTCGCTGCAGGAAGCGTGCCTGATGTGTGGAAACCGTATCTGGCGCAGTTATGACCGGCATTGTGACCGAGATCGTCGCTGGCTCAGCGGTGGATTTTCACGCGCGTCCATTGCCGACTGATCCTCGTCCACACATCTGGTGGTTCACACCGACACACTCGGCGTTGGTCTTGGGATCAACCCAAGATCGCTCAATAGTCAATTCAACAGAATGTCGCAAACGTAGCATTGAAATAGTGAAGCGTCGCAGCGGTGGCGGGGCAGTACTGCTCTCCAGCGCGACAACAGTGTGGATTGATGTTGTGCTGCCTGCGACACACGAACTGTCAGTCAGCGATATCGGTCAGGCTCCGTTGTGGTTAGGAAAGTTGTTTCAGAAAGAGTTGGCCAACCTTGGCGTCGCTGATCTGACTATTCATAAAACAGCGATGGAGAAAACTGTCTGGTCAACACTCATTTGTTTTGCGGGTCGGGGTCCAGGAGAAGTCTTTACGAGTGATGGGCGCAAGGTCGTCGGCATCAGTCAGCGCAGAACTCGCGAGTGGGCGCGCTTTCAAATAGTTGTATCGCTTGCTTGGAGACCAGAGATTTTCTTAGCTCTACTTAATGCACCCAAACCGATTCTTGAGGACATTTTCCAATGTGGTAGCGATATTTCTCTTGATGCTCATCTCGTGGGGCAAACACTGTTTGATGCACTCAAAGAAAAGCTCACTATCGAGGGGCAATAGTTGTTGTCGGAGGAATAGTCGTCGGGGGAGTCGTGATCTTGCATCCGTCAATGGCTTTGACGAGGGGATACGGGTTGACTGCGGCCCCACCGTAGGGGTGATATTCGAAGTGTAAGTGGGGTGTTGAACTGCTTCCGGTATTGCCGTTATATCCAATGACTTGTCCGGCCACGACTTCGGATCCGACAGCGAGGCCATCGGCGAAGGTGGAGAGGTGGGCGTAATAGAAGTATGTTCCGTCAGCTGCGGTTAGGGTGATTGTGTTGCCCCCGAGGGATCCGACACGGTCAAAAGTTTGACGCGAAATTCTTCCGTTGTTGGCGGCGTACAGCGGTGTGCCAGATTTGGCGATGATGTCAACACCTTGATGCTGACGACCACCAGAACGGGGTGCCAGCCACGTGTCACCAAACCAGCACGGCCCAAGAACCGGGAAGACTGCGATTGTCGTTGCTGGTAGCGCAGGTGGCGCTGTCGTTGGGGGCACTGATGTGCTTGACGGTGGAACGGTGGTGACAATCCGTCCCGGAATGACTCCAAGAGCGAGAGCGGTGAGGAGATCAATGATGCCAGTGGGAGCAAAACCCTGAGTCTTTTGGTATTCGGCGACTGCTTTTTGTGTTTGAGGTCCAAACGTCCCGTCGGCACCACCAGGAACTGTGATCGCCGCGGTAATCAGGAGTGTCTGCATCGTCGCCACAGATGTACCAGAGTCACCTAATTTCGGGAGAGCAGGTCCAGCCACGAGTCCAAGAAGTTGAGCCGTGAGTTGGTCAACAATTCCCGTTGAAGCTATTTTCAATGCAGTCTGAAATTCTTTGATTGCCGCTGTCGTGGCGGATCCGAACTTGCCATCCACTCCGCCGCGGAGAGCGACTCCAGAGGTCAGTAAAGCTTTCTGGAGAGTCTTGACGTTTTCGCCTGTTTGACCCACAGCGGCGAATACGGCAACGATCGGCAATGTGGTTGTGGGTGCAACTGTCGTTGTGGGTGCAACTGTGGTTGTTGTGGGTTGCGCGCTGAGGGGCCGACTCCCTGGAACGAGGCCGAGGGCGATAGCGGTCGTGAGGTCCATGACACCGGTGACGTTGATCCCACGGGAGGTTTGAAATGCGGCAATGGCTGTCGCTGTTGCCGCACCAAAAATCCCGTCTGCCCCGCCGTAGACAGAGATCGTTGAATCAATCAGAGCCTGCTGAAGTTGGGCGACTGCGATTCCGCGTTGTCCGCGCTGCGGCAACGTTGGCATTGGTCCAAGTCCCAGTAAATACGCAGTTGCTGAGTTGAGTCGTCCATCAGGGATCAATGCGTTCTTGGATTGGAAAGTTTTCAGAGCCTTGCGTGTCACTTTGCCGAAGATGCCATCAGCACCTCCTGCGACCGCCACGCCACGGTTGATCAGCGCTTGTTGAAGGGCAACAACCGCTGATCCTCGTGCTCCAAATTTCAGACTGGAGTCGAGGGAAAGCGGACCCTGGGAATGTTTACCCGTCGGGGAGGACTGAGCGGACTGAGCGTTGGCGACGGGAGTGAAAACCACAACCGATACCAACATGACCACGCTAAAAAGCCATATTTGTCGAACTGGGCGCTGAGTGGCGCTGTTCTGCGAGTGGATGGTCGTTATCGGCACGCAGAGGTATCGGCAGGTTGGGGGAGGAACCTTGAGGACATTTCCGAATTTCTCAAGGAATCACCGAAAATTCCCCAAAAACTGGATGTATCGGCCTGGGAGTCAAAGAAAAATAGAAAAAGTGGCGCGGT
>SYDZ01000149.1 GCA_005801025.1 Actinomycetota bacterium | reverse complement strand
GTGTCGTGGAAGGAGATGTCTTGGTGCTGCTGCAACGTTTTGCCGTGGCATCTCTTGATGAAGTATGGATATTCTTTCCCGATCCATGGCCCAAACAGCGCGAACAAAGTCGCCGTCTGCTACGACCTGGGGTTGTCGCGCAATTGGCAGATGTTCTCAAGCCTGGCGGGTGCATTCGTTTGGCAACTGATATTGAGGACTACCGGCGTAAGTCGGCGGACATCATTGCCTCGTCAGGTTTCTTCGCGGCACCGACCGTCGAACGACCTAAGTGGCGAATTGAAACAGTGTTTGAAAAGCGCGGCAACGCTGTCGGACTACCAGCTGTTGATATGAGTTTTGAGCGGCTCTCATGAGAGGTTAGATACCGAGTCGTGATCCTGCATCTAAATCATCGGCAGCGGAAAAGGCACGACGTACCAGCGAATCCATTAAGGCCGCGCCGCGTTCGTTAGCTGGATCGAGAGACAAGATGCTGGCGGCAAAAGATGTACAATAAAAAAGCACACCTTCGGCATAACCCTGAACAATGCGGTCGTAATCAGCCCACTCGTCTGGTACACCTCCGTCGCGCATTGCGTTGCAGTAACGAATAATCAGTTCATCTTGCATCTCCCGGCGCATTGCAGTCGGGATATTGGTCCCGAGGAAATACACCAGGTCCGTCGTGCTTGGAGTGCGCATCGAGAGTTGCCAGTCAATGAGTGTCATCGAACCATTCTCCGAGAAAAACATATTGTCCAAACGGAAATCACCGTGGGTCAAAGTGCACGGCCAGTCAGAATATGTCTTCATCCAAGTCTCAATCATCGGAACAAATTTTTCACACCATGCCAAGACACGTGGGGGAAGTGAATCTTGATAGCGCTCAAGAAAGATCGGCCAACCAATGGGGAACATCGTGCCGATTGATGCTGTCATCGGGTCATCAAGTCGTGGCATCCAATCAAATTCCTCAAGTTCGGGCTTATCAAACCAGTTGCTGTGTAGTGTGGCCGCCACATCAATGGCCGTCCGTGCCTGCGCCGGCGTGGGTCCTGCGACTTGGTCACCAGCACGTGCGGGACTGAGATCTTCAAGAATCAAGGCATACGGTTCAGCCGTGCTGTAGAGACAGGTCGCCAGAGTGATGCCCTTCATACGTGACGCGAGTTCTGTATAAAAGCGATGCTCACGTTTCCAGACGCCCATCATTTCGCCCATGACCTGTCCGCCAGGGTCTGATGTGGGCAACTTGACGATCACACTTTCTGGCACATTGTCGCCTTGCAATGAGACTCGGGCGAGTTGGCCCATGAATCCTTCGCCTGCGCCGATGACTTGCATACTGAGGTCGGTGACTCGAACTCCCAGGACGTCACTCAACCAGGTCTTATCAATATCCCCTAGAACTATCGGTGTGCCCCCCATGGCGTCACCTCCCCACACAGGAGCATAGGCGGTGACTTGTGATGGGGAAAGACTCTGCTACGAGGTCAGCCCACCAAGACCGACGAGTCCGCGCGAGATCTCAATCTCACCCATGTGGCGCAGACCATGCTGATACAGCCAGCACTCAATGCCGTCAAGCACGGTCAGACCGTGTGGCCCTGCGACACGGGCGCTGAAGGTTGAAGCAATCTGTGGTGGAAACGGTCGGGTAATGATGACTCGTTCCAATTCAGCTGGGTCAAGTGATTCAAGCCATGACAAGGTGCGCGCATACACCGCCCGCATGTACTGCGTGAATGCTTCAAGGTCACCAATTCTTTGATGCTCCATTTCACCGACGGTGCGGTGTTTGCCGTGATCATTAATTGCCACGCCGACACGCTCTTGCCACTCGTCATTCCAAATGGGTAACTGTCCGCTGAGCATCATGAATGAGGCGTCGTGCATGTTGGCGTAATGGAACAGCGAGAAAGCGATGGGTAATACCCCTTCTCGCTCAAAATGATTGACGTGTGAAAGGTTCATCGTCGAGAGGGCATCTTCGTACAAACTGAAAAGCGCTGCCATGCGACGGTGTAATGAGTCAAGAATCAATTGGTTTGACACGCATTCTCCTTGAAGTTAGAAAGCACCGTAGCACCGCTGGCACTTTTCTGTCACCTTATGTGTCACAAGATGGGCAGATTTGCTATGTTTGCCGTATGCGCTACGGAAAGATTGACTTTAACTATGCCAATGACTTGATGAACAGGACCCCTGACAATGATGGTCCGATCTACATGGTGAACTTTATGAAGTATCGCGATGTGGCTGGTTACGAAGGTGTCAAGAACGCTGATAGTTCTGCGCCGCAGGGGATCTCTGGAGTTGAAGCCGACAATCTGTATAACCCGACCGATGTGTTGACGCGTATCGGAGCGCATGTGGCGTTCATGGGTGATGTCGTGGCGCAGAGCAGTGCCGAGGAATGGGATCGAATGGCAATCGTCAAGTACGCCAGCCGTTCGTCATTTATGGAAATGCAAAACCGTCCCGATTTCAAAGAAAAGCATGTCCACAAAGAGGCCGGCATGTTGTACACAATTGTGATGGGCGCTCTGCCGCAGGGCGAGCACCAGACGATCACTCGCTCAACCTATTGCACGTTTGAATTGACTGCTGTGCCTCAAGCGGGAACGCCGTCCTCAACGCAAGTTCGTCTTGCTGTTGAAGGCGCCATCGTGGGTGATGGCCGCACGTGGAAAGACCTGACCATGATGTGGTCCGATGACATTCCTGCCGTGCCAGTGCGTGAGCGGGGCGGCGATTCAATGACCGTTGTCACCAAGATCACTGTTGACCGAATGAACAAACTGTTGAGTCACTAGTTATG
>SYDZ01000148.1 GCA_005801025.1 Actinomycetota bacterium | reverse complement strand
GTCTCCGGCATTAATGATGCAGGCGTCAGTCCATTGGCTTAATTGCCACGGGATACCACTTGTTTTATGGCGCACCACGAATGCAGCAACGCCCATGGCGCTCACGGTTTCAATAGTGTCGCGCAGACTCTCGCCTTTCTTGACGCTCGACGTTGACACGCTAAAAGTCATTGTGTCAGCGGACAAGCGTTTGGCCGCCGTTTCAAAACTCATGCGCGTGCGGGTGGAGTCCTCAAAAAACAAACTCACAACCGTGCGCCCGATCAACGCTGGCACCTTGGGCACGGGTCGTTGATTAACCTGTGCCATGTGCTCGCTTAACGACAGGATTCGTACGATGCCGTCAACTCCAAGTTCTTCAATGCTGCGTAAATGCTTCATTGAGTCACCCTGCGTTCAAGGGTCACTGCCTCAGAGGTCACGTGCACATCCTCGTCTCGGCCAGTAGGTAAATTTTTTCCAACATAATCTGGGCGTATTGGCAACTCGCGGTGCCCGCGATCAATCATCACGGCTAATTGCACCGATGCTGGGCGGCCGTACTGGTTCAGTGCATCAAGAGCAGCACGCACGGTTCGACCAGTGAACAGAACATCGTCCACGAGAACTACTTTTGAGCCATCAAGATCAATGGGTATATCGGTCACCGAGAGCGGAGTGACAGGTCGAAGAGAGATGTCATCGCGAAAGAGTGAGACATCAAGATACCCAGTGACGAGTGGATGGGCAGATTCACCTTCAATGTGATTGATCGCTACCGCCAGTCGATCCGCCAACCAGACTCCGCCGCGTTGCAGACCAATAATGACAACGCCTTCAAGTCCCCGATTGCGTTCAATGATCTCATGAGCAATACGAGTAATCGCTCGATTCACATCGGCTTGACCGAGTACCGAGACTCTCTGATTTGACGGGCTACTGCCCTCAAGATTCTTCATATGTCCTTCCGTTCGAGCCTCACGGGACTCAATTCACGGTTGCTTGAATGCTAGCAGGTTAAACGTCTTGTTGGCAGCGGTCCAGAGCCGCCTGCAAATCGGCTGGTAGCGGAACCTCGAACGTGAGTGGCTGGCCAGTTATTGGGTGATCAAAAACCAATCTCTCGGCATGCAAGAAGGGTCGTCCGAGAACTAACGGGGCGCGCCCTCCACCATACTGAGGATCTCCCACAACTGGGTGACCAGTGGCCTGAAGATGGACCCTGATCTGATGGGTTCGGCCGGTTTCAAGTTCGCAAGCCACAAGTGACACCTCGGGCTCAGGAAATGTCACGATGACTTCGTAGTTAGTGCGCGCAGGCTTACCACTGGCAACGACAGCCATCCGTAAGGGATCGCGCGGGTCGCGTCCAATAGGTGCGTCAATCGTTCCCATTGGTGCCGATGGGTGTCCCCAAACCAAAGCCAAGTAGTGGCGTTTGACTTCGCGTTGCGACATCATGGCCACAAGTTCCTCGTAAGCCTCTTGGGTGCGAGCCACGATGAGCAGTCCCGTCGTTCCGATATCAAGACGATGGACGATTCCTGGACGATGCTCTTCACCCACTGACGAAATTTCGGGATACAGAGCGAGTAAACCGTTCACTAACGTGTGATCCCTATTTCCCGCTCCGGGATGCACGACCACGCCAGCGGCTTTGTTGACAACGATGATGTGTTCGTCCACATAAATAATGTCTACGAGGACACTCGGGTCTGGACCTGGAAGTTCCACCTGCGGCAATTGAGAAAGATCAACTGAGACGACTTGCCCTACTTTCAAGCGAAGTTTTCCAGTCGAAGCAATTGCGCCGTCAAGTTGAACTGCCCCACTGGCAATCGTGATCGCCGCATCAGAGCGACTGATTTCCGCTATCAGTGACACAACTCGATCAAGACGTTCACCAGCCAATGATTCAGGTATCTCTTCGGTGACAATCTCAGGCATGGTCTACTTTCGGCCTTGCGAACACATAACTCAGAACTAACAATGCGCCGCCGATATTCACACACATATCCGCCACATTAAAAATCGGGAACCACTGAAAGTCAATAAAGTCAACGACTTTTCCTTGAAGGAAACCTTCACCGCGAAACAAACGATCAATGATATTTCCTAAGGCCCCACCCACAATTAGCCCGATCGGGAGATGGGATCGGGTGGTCCCCTGCTGGCGCAAAGATAGCAACAGCACCACGACCACGGCTGTGGCAATGACCGCAATGAACGGGCCAAAACCTTGTCCTTGACCAAAGGCCATACCACCGTTAAATGACAAGTTCCACTGCAATGTCCATATCACATGATCAACATGACCGTCATTGAGATGCGACACCGCCCAATGTTTGGTTAATTGATCAACGACAACAGCAGCAAGGACAACGAGAATGGCGGTCTTTGGGAAGTTTCCAAGTCGATGACCCATGACTGCGCTGGCCGCTGGATCTGCGGATTCCTCGTTCACTATCGCCATCTAGCGGCGCCCGATTCCGCCGACCTTCTCCTCGACAAGTTCTATCGCCCATGGGATGGCCTCAAGACGTTCGCGGGGAATCGGTCGCGTTGAGACAACGCTGTAGCCGTAGTCACCAGTGCAGATACGAGCCAAAGCAGCATCAATTTCTTCAACGGTCTGGCGAGCCTGATCGGACAACACACGATCCCGCTCACGCTCAACCGCCATCGTGTCACCTTCGCCACCATCCTCATCAAACTGATCGTCACCCATTCCGGCTTCTTCGATCAGTTTTTCAAGTTCGCTTTCTAAGGTTTCAGCGCGCCCCAAAAGACGGTCGCGCTCTGCAACCAATAGTCCCCGCTGAACGCGCAGAAAAGCTAAATCAAAATCTTTGTTGGAGATGATCCCATCTTTAGTCACGGGCTTTTTGCCAGGAACTGCTGGCTTCACGAACACCGGCTTGGGTGCTTTTTTCGGAACAACCGGGATCATGACTTTGGCTACGACAGGCGCAACCTTTTTCGCTGGGGCAGCCTTCTTGACCGCGGCCTTCTTCGCTGGGGCAGGCTTCTTGACCACGGCCTTCTTGACCACGGCCTTCTTGACCACGGCCTTCTT
>SYDZ01000147.1 GCA_005801025.1 Actinomycetota bacterium | reverse complement strand
CCTCGTCATCGGCGTAGTCAAGAGCAACGATACGTCCACCCAATCGGGCGATCTCAAAAGCGTGGCGACCAAAGCCAGCGCCGGCATCAAGAACGAGGTCGCCAGGGGTGAGTCCGAGACGGTTGAAGCGGATCGTCAACATCGTTATTTGACGCGGCCGTTTCTGAGAAGTTTCTCTTGGTTGGCAGGCATCGCTAAAACTTGGCGATATTGCTCGACTGTTTGTTCAGCACATTTGCGCCACGTCCAACGTTCAACAACGCGCTGACGTCCGTTGAATCCGACACGAGCGCGAAGTTCGGGGTCATCAAGCCCACGGCGAATAGTGGCTGCCAATCCATCAGCATCGCCAGCCTTGCAACCCAAAACTGTGTCGCCGTCAATACCAGTGACTTCGGGGAGGGCTCCGCCGTCAGTCGCAACAAGGCAGATACCGGTGCACATAGCTTCAATCGCAGGAAGACTGAATCCTTCATAGAGCGAGGGAACGACTGCAAGTTCGGCTTGAGCATAGAGTTCCACGATGCGCTCATCGGTGACATCAGAGATGAATTGAATATGCGGAGCAAGACCAAGTTTGTCAATGAGATCCATACTTTTGCTAGGTTTAGGTTTGCCAATGATGGTTAATGTGACATCACGTTCGGTACGCAATTTCGCTACCGCCTCAAGGAGGTATGACAATCCTTTGAGGGCCACATCGGCAGAGGCCGTGGTGATCAGTCGGCCTGGAATGCGTTGCACCGTGGGTAGGGGTTTAAAGAGATCAGGGTCCACACCAACTGGCACGAGGCGCATGCGGTCATAAGAAACGCCCATGTCCGCGTGAATGTCTTTGATGCTGTTTTCGCTGACGACCACGATGCGTGGCATACGACTTGCCACGCGACCCTGCATTTTGACGAAGGAGTAAAAACGTGAGACACCAAACTTTTTATACCAATTTGGTGAATGGTCCATCTCAAGAGCGCGATCACGAGTAATTGGGTGATGCAGAGTCACGATCGTGGGAATGAGTTTTTCTAAACCAAGAATGCCATAGCCCAAACACTGGTTGTCGTGGACCAGATCAAATTCACCTGTGCGTTTGCTCAGATGTCGCTTCACGCGAGCGCTAAATGCTGCTGGTTCGGCGAATGTGCCGGTGAGGAACAAACCAAGTTCATAAAAGTCTGCGCGGGTTTTAAGTTCCCAAATTGCAGGAAAGCGGAACGGGTAATGGTCGTTGATCAAGTCCAGGCTTGGCAACTTGGTCAGTGCCACACGCGAGTCAAGGACCGGGTAGGGCTGTCCCCCGAAAACCTCAACTGAGTGCCCGAGATCAACCAGAGCCTTGGTGAGATGGCGCGTGTAAACACCTTGACCACCGACATGGGGTTTGCCTCGATAGGTGAGGTAGGCGACCTTGATAGGCCCTTGGGGGTCATGGGCACTCGGCATGGAGTGCAATGCTACCGTCGGGTCATTTAGTGACTCCATGTAGGGCTGTGACCTGCGCTTTTAGGAGTCGCTCAGACCCTGGCCAAGACAAAAAATGGTTTCGGGTTATCGCCGAGGAGGGACGCTAGGTCGGGCCCGCAGGTCAGCAATCGCACTACGCTGCTGAACTCTGACCATTTCACAGATTGGGCAGACTTCTATGTGGCGCGCAATCCGCTTACGAATCTGGACATCCAGGCGGCCCGACCAGCGAAACAGGATCTCGGCCAGTTCGGGGCAGGACCTACGCCCCACCTGAGCCACGCAGAACGCGTCAAAGCATTTCTCGAGTTGGTCGCGCATCCGATGGACTAGAGAGTGGAGGTCTTTGGGCAAAACTTCTAGGTGACTTGCTAGGTCATTTCCTTCCAGACCGTGGTCGACCAGCAGGCCCAATATCATGCGGTCTCGTTCCCCTAGACCTTCAGCCGCAGATTGAAGAAGTTCCTTCAGTTCTTCGTATGCCACCAGCGCACCCTCGGAGTGTGGATCACGAACACCTGGTTGATCGCTCGGTGAATCTGATTGAAAATCAGTGGCGACTGAGCGCAGACCTTTGGCGTTATATCGGTACACCTCTCGGACAAGGATTTGTTGTAGCCATTGGGGAAGTCGTTCCGGGTCATCAAGGCTGTGTAGTTTTTTTGTGGCGATAAAGAACACATCTTGCAAGATGTCGTCGCAGGCGTGCTTATCGTAGAGCTTCAGGCGTGCGGCTCTACGGAGTATTGGAGAGTGTCGCTTGTAGATCTTCGTGAAAGCAGTGTGGTCACCAGCGAGATACGCCGCAATCAAGACAGCGTCAGTGGTGGCATCCATAAAAAATGCTTCACCTCATGGCAAGACTTTTATCTGCCGCTCGCGACCTCAATGTCAAACCAACGGTGGAAAGTCTCTCCAGCGCTGAGAGCAAATGGCGAGTCATTGCTCGCATTGGGTGGGCCAGATCGCGGTTCAACACAGGTCGCATTTTCGGGTTTGTAGAATATCACCCAATGCGAGCAGTCACTTGTCAATGTCAGCCGTTGTTTGTTGACAGTTAGCGTCACATCACCTTGAGGCTTGATGAAGCAATCGTCAACAGGCGACTGAGGCGGCTTAACCTGTTGAGTCGTGGTGATGCCTTGATCGTCGCGCAACAGCATTGATTCAAATCGCAAAGATGAATCATGAGGTTTGATGAACCACGGATGCCATCCCACTTGTATGGGCATGGTTTCATCCGCTGTGACGACTAATTCGAAATGAATGCGATGATCAGTGACCTCTATGTGATGGAGCACGCTGCCTTGGAAAGGCCAATGAATTCCAAAATCAGTTTCTAACGTTATTGACGAAGATGTTTGCAGGCGGACACCCCATGTTCGGTCAAAGACCGTACCGTGAATGGAATGGGGCTCACGGTTGAGGCGGAGCTGGTGGGTCGCGTCATTGAAGTGAAGTTTTCCGTGGCGTAGGCGACCAGCAAAAGGAACCATTGGATAGCAACCCCAAGAGAGAGGATCGTCATCGCCTCCTCCTGTGAGCAAGATGTGCTGCTCGTTGATGACAAGAGAGCCGAGTCGCGATCCAAACTCGGGGAATACCTTGGCGATGATCTGGTGATTAGGGGACGTCAGCGTAATCACGCCGTCAGTATCGCAGTAACACCAGTGAATTGTCAGGGATACCTATTTTTGTGGCACGATCAGAGTGTGCGGGCAATGATCCAAAGAGTATTGGAAGCGTCGGTTGAATCGATCGTTGACAATGTGACATCTCGGGTCGGGCAGATTTCGCAGGGGCTTGTCGTGCTTGTGGGAGTCACTCATTCGGATAGTCCCGCGACCGCAAAAAAACTTGCTGACAAGATTTGGAATCTGCGGATTATGAATGATGCCGACGGAGTCATGAATCTTTCAGTTGGCGACACAACTAAAAATATTTTGGTGATCAGTCAATTCACTTTGTACGGCGATGCCAGCGGTGGTCGGCGACCGAGTTGGATTGCAGCGGCTAGACCTGAGATGGCCGAGCCACTCATTACTCAACTTGTTGAAGAACTTGCGCTTTTGGGGGCACATGTACAAACAGGTCGCTTTCGCACCGAGATGTTGGTGTCATTAGTTAATGACGGTCCAGTCACCTTGATGGTCGAAATGTAGACCGACTGATGAATCCACAGAGAAAAACCAAGATTACGAGAGCAACCCAGGGCCTATCGCCGAGTGCCACATAGATGG
>SYDZ01000146.1 GCA_005801025.1 Actinomycetota bacterium | reverse complement strand
CAGTTACTGGATCAGTCGTTGTTTCGAGCCGACCCTCAGACGCCGTCGCCATCGCTGTTCGCTCAGGTTGCGCCATCTATTGCCAATCAGAGGTACTCGATGTGGCTGGAAAGATCGTTGCTACTGACGAACCCGTTGAAGAAAGCTCAGACCCTGATGACCTGGAGGCCAGCCTGCAAGGCGATATGGCCTCAACGGACGACCTCGTGGACGAGTTTCGGGATTTCATTGAGAACATCAACCCTGAGGATTTTCAGCCCTAAGCCGATTTGCCTCGATAAACGTTGACGCTTGTCAACTTCCGCCGTACCCTAACCCTAGAAGAAAAGTACCAGCCTGACATTCGTGCTTTTCCCGAACTCTCTATTGGAGCAAGATGATCACCAGAGTCTCAACCTTTAGTGGAACTCAATCCTCCAAAATCGTGGGAATCACCTACCGCCAAATTGATTATTGGGCTCGCACAGGTCTCGTTCGCCCGTCAATTACCGACGCAACAGGCAGTGGAAGTCGGCGTCATTACAGTTATCGCAATCTTCTTGAATTGCGCATGGTGAAAAGTCTTCTCGATGCTGGAATCAAACTTGAATCAGTCAGGGAAGTATTCAACTACCTCGCGCAGAATACTCAGGCGGATATCACATCAGCACATTTAGTGATTAGCGGTTCCTCCGTTGTCCTCTGTGAAGGTGATGAATTAGTCGACGTTGTGCGCCGCGGACAGGGAGTGCTCAACCTCCTTCCTCTGGCACAAGTAAAAAATGAAGTAGATGGGCAACTCGTTGCGCTCTATCCGGAACTCGCACAGCCATCTGATATTCGCATTCGTAAAATTGGTTAAGGGTGAGATACTCACCCCTTGATGCACAGCATCGAGAACTTGGAGCACGATTAACACCTTTCGGTGGCTGGGACATGCCATTGCAATACCCGCAGGGGACACTTGTGGAACATCTTGCTTGTCGATCAGACGCAGTCGTCTTTGATGTCTCTCACTTGGGCACGGTACGCCTGGAAGGTGCACAAGCGTTTTCTCAGTTGCAATGTGCTTTTACCAATGACCTCAACAAGATCGGTCCTGGGCGAGCGCAATACACCCATCTCCTTGACACACATGATGCATCTGTGCTTGACGACATCATTGTTTGGTGGGTCAGCGAAGATGTCTTTGATGTGATGCCGAATGCCTCAAACACTGATCAAGTGATCGCCGCGATCGGGGGTCAGGACATCACCTCGTCACGCGCTGTCTTGGCGATACAAGGCCCCGCAGCGCTGCACAAAATTTCCACATTTTTTCCAGCGGCTTCCAAAGTCGGCAAATTCCAAGTCGCAAAATGTGAGTGGAATGGCATTGAGTGCACCGTGGCAGGCACTGGGTATACCGGCGAGCAGGGTATTGAGATTGCGATTGCGAACGCCCATGCTCCAGCCCTATGGGCAGCGATTCTTGATTCAGGAATACAACCTGCGGGACTCGGTGCGCGCGACACTCTGCGCCTTGAAGCTGGATTGGCGCTACATGGTCACGAACTGGGAACGGGCATCACTTCCTTGCAGGCCAATCTTGAATGGGTGGTCTCTTGGACCAAGGGCGAGTTTCGCGGCTCTGCTGCCTTGGCCGCTGAAAAGGAACGAGGTGTTTCGCGAATCTTGCGCGGTATCGCAACGCAAGGACGCAAACCACCTCGAGCAGAGTGCGCGGTACTGATGAATGATGAGATTGTCGGGCGTGTGACAAGTGGAAACTACTCTCCGATACTCGAGCATGGGATCGCGTTGGCATTCCTACACCCGTCAACTGAGGTAGGGGACTTCGTCAGTATTGATGTTCGCGGCACTGCACTCAGTGGCCAGATTGTCAATCTGCCTTTTATTCAGAAGAAATAACTTCAGTTCCCTGAAGGCTTGATCCCAAACATCGCGCCTGCAGTTTCCGCGAATTGTGTCAGCGGAGCTAACCGAGCAGCTAAGTCGCCCAATGTGCCAATGGCTTGAGTCACTTCAGCGGGCAAAGTGCTGACCTGCGTCAAAACACCATCTGCTTTTTTGATTGTCGATTTAGCTTGCTTGGCAGAAGCTTGAACCAAAGGAACGATCTCTTTGATCGGTCCTTCAATTTCATCAAGAATCGCATTAACTCGACGGGCAACCTTATTTAATTCAGTGATCGTGTCATTGAAAGTCAACACAGATTTTTTTATTTCGCCAGACAATTGCATTGCACCTTCAAGAGCACGTCCAAAGACCATCATCGGGTTGGCGCCACCTAACATCCCAAGAAAATCGCCAACACCAGGATTGGACTTAGTCTGGTTTGACTCATTGTGTTCATCGGCCACGAACCCAAACTACCCACTCCACAACCTTTTTTGACTTGGATTCAGTCACACTTCGGCATAGACGTCAAGGGGAGTGCAGGTACACATCAGATTTCTATCCCCGAAGGCTGCGTCAATACGGCTCACAGGGGCGTGATAACCCGTTGAACTCGACAGACTTGGGGTGCCGTGCGAGCGTGGATAGATGCGATCCCAATCACCAACTACATCGGCCACGGT
>SYDZ01000145.1 GCA_005801025.1 Actinomycetota bacterium | reverse complement strand
GTGGCCGTGGTGTGGTTCGGCTCTAACCGAATCGCTGCGGGTCAGATGAAACTCGGTCCAATGGTCGCCTTCCTGACCTATCTGGCGCAAATCTTGATGTCTGTCATGATGGCTACTTTTATGGCTGCGTTATGGCCACGCGCCTCGGTTAGCGCCGAGAGGATCCAAGAAGTCCTGTCAACAACATCGTCTGTGCCAATCCCCACTCGCCCAACGCCGATTACTCAAACACGGGCCGAACTTGAACTTCGCAATGTCAATTTCGAATATCCAGGTGCGGCCAGTCCCGTGTTACACAACATCTCATTTAAGGTTGCATCCGGCGAGACACTAGCCATTATTGGTAGCACAGGTTCGGGAAAAACCACATTGCTGAATCTTGTGGCACGCCTCTTTGACGCAACCTCTGGTGCAGTGTTGATTGATGGGGTGGACATTAGTGAAGTGGCTCCCGCAGAATTGTGGTCACGAATTGGACTGGTGCCACAAAAGCCCTACCTCTTTTCTGGGACAATCTCCAGCAATCTTCGCTACGGAAAACAAGATGCCACAGAACAAGAGATGTGGAATGCTCTGACCGTCGCCCAAGCAGACTCCTTTGTGCGTGAAATGCCAGGCGGACTTGAGGCAGTCATTGCTCAAGGCGGCACCAATGTCTCTGGTGGACAGAGACAACGATTAGCAATTGCCCGAGCGCTGATTCGCCGACCTGAAATCTATCTGTTTGATGATTCGTTCTCGGCCCTTGACCTCTCCACTGACGCGAAATTGCGGGCCGCCCTGATACCTCATCTCAAAGACTCAGTGACCCTCATTGTTGGACAACGAGTTTCCACAATTCGTCGTGCCAACCAGATACTGGTCTTGGAAGATGGCCTAGTCGTCGGACTTGGGACCCATGAAGTTCTTCGCCAATCCTGCGCCACATACGAAGAAATCGTTTTATCCCAGGCTTCACAAGAAGGTGATGACCTGTGACCGCACCAAAAACACCAAGCAAAGAAACTGAGACCCCAAGTCCCGTGGGTAATGTCTCTGAACTCCGTACTGGCCGCATGAATACCGTCGGTGTGCCGGCAGAAAAGTCAAAGAACTTTGCTCAAAGCGCTAAACGCCTGACCCGATTAATCTCTGATGAATCAGTTTTAGTGATTCTCATTTTTGTCATGGCCGTCGCCAGTGTTGCTCTTGTCGTTTCTGGTCCACGAATTTTGGGGCATGCCACTGACATTGTTTTTCAAGGTCTCCTCAATGAAAACAGAATTGATTTCGTAAGATTGCATCGCACGCTGGCATTTGCCATAGGCGTGTACACCGTTTCTTATCTATTGGCTTACGGACAGGCATTCCTTCTCGCTGGAGTGGTCCAACGGACCATGTTTAAACTGCGCCAGGATATTGAAGCTAAAATCCACAGATTGCCACTGAGTTACATTGACCGACATTCACGGGGCGATTTATTGAGTCGTGTCACAAATGACATTGACAACATTTCGCAGAGTTTGCAGCAATCTTTGAGCCAATTGGTCACTTCCATGCTCACCATCTTCGGCGTTTTGCTCATGATGTTCGTAGTTTCACCAATTTTGGCTCTTGTTGCGCTGACGGTGATTCCTCTCACACTGCTGACAATGGGACAAATTGCTCAGCGCTCGCGCGCAAAATTTATTTCTCAATGGCAATACACAGGTCAGTTGAACGGTTTAGTTGAAGAGGCATTCACTGGTCACGCCATTGTTAAAGTATTTGGCCGTCAGCAAGAAGTAGAAGAGCGCTTTACGACGATCAATGACGCATTGTTTGAAACAGCCAACTCTGCTCAATTCATGTCTGGTTCAATTCAGCCTGCGACGATGTTTATCGGAAACCTTAACTATGTAGCGATTGCCGTCATCGGTGGCCTGCGGGTTGCATCAGGTGCTATGAGCCTTGGTGATGTGCAGGCCTTTATTCAATATTCTCGCCAGTTCACTCATCCAATGACACAAGCAGCATCAATGATGAATGTTCTGCAATCAGGTGTGGCTTCAGCCGAACGAGTTTTTGAGTTACTTGATGCAGAAGAACAGACAACTGAAAGTGGAACTACCGATTCGGCGATAACACAAGGTCGCATTGAGTTTGAACATGCTTCATTTTCTTATGACCCACAACGGCCTTTGATCACTGACGTTTCATTTGTCGCTGAACCTGGGACGACTGTGGCCATCGTCGGTCCAACCGGGGCAGGTAAAACCACTTTGGTGAATCTTGTGATGCGCTTCTATGAACTTGATGAAGGACGCATCGTCTTAGACGGTCGCAACATTGCTGAGATGCCACGCTCCGAACTGCGCTCTAAAATTGGCATGGTCCTGCAGGACACTTGGCTTTTCAATGGCACAATTCGCGAGAATATCGCTTACGGAAATCCTGACGCCACTGATGAGCAGATTCGCGCCGCGGCGAAAGCTACTTTCGTTGATCGATTTGTCCACTCTCTGCCAGATGGATACGACACCATCCTCAGCGGTGATGATGGGGCGGTGAGTGCAGGCGAAAAGCAGTTGCTGACAATTGCTCGAGCATTCTTGGCTGACCCCGCAATTTTGATTCTTGATGAAGCGACGAGTTCTGTGGATACGCGCACCGAAGTGCTGATTCAAAAAGCGATGGGCGCGCTACGTCAAAAACGAACGAGTTTCGTGATTGCTCATCGTCTCTCGACGATTCAAGATGCCAACATTATTTTGGTCATGGAAAATGGGGCGATCGTCGAAACTGGTTCACATGTGGAGTTACTGGCTGCGCGGGGAGCGTATGACCGCTTGTATCAATCGCAGTTCACCGCTCCCGTTATTGACCTTGTCTAGCCAGTCCATGCCAGAACTCAAAAATCTTTCAACAATTCTTTTCGTTCCCTAGATCTGCCGTGTGGGTTCACCTAACGGTGGTAAAAATCGTCTGTGAGCAGGTCTTTTGCACTGTAACCAGCTGTCACCGCAACCCTGCTGGAGAACTATCTGGGCCGCAAAAACGAATCACAGTTCTAATTCAGTTGACATTGCCATTTCAAAGTGATTGCCTTTATAGCGCTATGAACCTTTTGAACGCTCCTGCTTCAATCGCCACGATCAGTTGGCCAGTGGGCTCAGACGCGTCATATGCAGGGTTTACGGCGAATCACGCGGCGAAAAATCATATCGCCAAGAAGGCCGTCTATATGGCAGCCACCTTCGCAGCAGTGGACACCAAGCGTTCACCCCAGCGGCTCGAGGAGTTACTCACGTAGGACACACCAACGTAGAGAATCCACACCGAGGCCACTGGGAAAATCCCAGTGGCCTTTTTCGTTCTCCAGGCAACAATCAAAAATCCAACCCACCCACAACAGAAATAGAGACCAAATCATGACAGTGACACTTGAAGCCCCCATCACCTTCATCAGTGATGCCACCACCTCACCGGCCCCGAAGAAACTGGCTGCCCGCTGTGCAGACGGCAACGGCACACTTACTCCCCTGTTCTTCAGTGATGAGAACGTGGACATTGCTCGTGCCAAGGCTATTTGCGCTCGATGTCCGTTGAGTGCTTCGTGCCTTGACGGCGCTCTAGAACGTCTCGAACCCTGGGGGGTTTGGGGCGGTGAACTGATCGACAATGGTCAGATAGTCCTTGATCGCCGACCGCGCGGGAGACCATCGGTTTTACCACGGGCCATTTTGGTCATTGATGAAGACCGCACAATTCGCAGCATTGCGAGCGTTAGTGAACAGAGGAGTTATGAGATCGCCATTCGAGTGGCCTAACTCCTGACGTGATCTGAGACTCCTGAACATCTCGGTTATGGGCAACGCTGAGACGACCCCATAACTGCACTGGGAGGTCCCGGTCGCAGTATCCCCCCACTGCGACCGGGCATCCCCCGATCCCCATACGAATCTGTGAAATCCGATCAGCCAACTATCCTGTGCTGAGTGGTTCAGACACGGTTCCTTCGACGCTTACGCCCTGTGGCAATTGCCTTGGCAGCCGCCCTCGCCACCTCAGGGTCTGCGATTTTGATCCTCGGTGCCCTGCAAAATAACAATGATTCAGATGTCATCCTCGATGAGCCCGGAGAATATCAAGAACCAGGCATTGGCACTAACGCCCCGATTGAGGGCACCCCTCTAGGACATACGATTGTCTCCGACCTTGATGGTCAAGAAATCAACACAGTCTCTCTCAGAGATGCGGGTCGCCCGATACTGATCAACTTCTGGTTTTCTAATTGTCAACCCTGCAAACGAGAGATGCCCGCACTCCAAGCGGCTTTCGAGAAATACGCAGACAGAGTGACGTTTGTCGGCGTTAATACCCAAGACTCAGCGAAAGTCACTCAGGCATTCGCTCAAGACCTCGGTGTCACCTATCAATTGTGGCGCGATCCCAACGGCGAGATGCTGGTGGCCAATGGCATTTCAATATTCCCCACCACTTTGTTCGTCTCTGCTGATGGGACAATCATCAAACAAGTTTCTGGTGAACTCACAGCAGAGGCAATCACCGCCGCCTTATTGAAACTGGGCATTTCATGATCGGAAGTGCCGATCGTCTCTGGCTGAGTTTCGGCAGTGGCCTGTTGGCGGCCGTTAATCCTTGTGGGTTCGTCTTACTGCCCACTTACTTAATGTACTTTCTCGGAGTCAGTGGACGACCTGGTACTCAGCGCTCAACAATCACACGTGCACTTCTGGTGAGCACTGCTTTGTCTGCAGGATTTATGAGCGTCTTTGTCATCGTCGGTGGCGTGAGCCGACTTTTTACTGACTGGATTAATCAAAATGCCAAGTATGTTTCGGTACTTATTGGAATTGCTCTTGTCGTTCTAGGTATTGCGATGTTGTTTGGCTATCGATTGCCTTACAGCACACCAAAACTTGATGCAGGTCAGCGTGACCGTACTGTTTTCTCGATGTATGTATTTGGTCTGGCTTATGCGATTGCCTCAATTGGCTGCACCATCGGACCGTTCTCAGCCACAGTTCTTGGAACCATTGATACCGAAGGATTCGCTCGGGGAATAGTGGCGATTACGCTCTACGGAGTTGCTATGTCGCTGTTAGTGACGACACTGACAGTGACTCTGGCCCTCGCACAAGGCGGACTGCTGAGATTGTTGCGATTGAGCATGTCTTATGTTGAAATCTTTTCAGCATGTGTGATGATTTTGTCAGGTCTGTACTTAAGTTGGTATTGGTTCAACGATATTCGCAATAATTACGATGATTCTTTCACTGGTCGTGTTTTAACATGGCAAGAAAATATTGCTCAATCAATTGATCGAAATCGTTTTGCGCTGGCCCTTATCTTTGGCTTCATCGTGGCTTGCGCTATTGCTTACACAATCGTCAGCCGCCGCCGAGAAATTTCAACAAGCAAAGAAGATGCCAATGTTTCGCCAACTCCTTGATCACCCTGATGTCGAGGAAGTCGTTGTCTTACGCGGAGTCACTGAACCGCGTGCACACAGAATCGGTTTCATGGCGTATCACGGTGGTGGACTTGAAGAGATGACTGAGGTGATTGCTATGGCAGCTGCCGAACATTGCGGCGCGAGCTACTATGGCGTTCACCAACCCAAAGGTATGGAGCGACACATTCCTTCCATTGAGGTATCACCTGATTCTTCAGAAAATCTGCGGTCATTTATTGATCACGTTCATACTGTGATCACCATTCATGGATTTGGGCGTCAAGGATATTTCTCATCACTCTTATTGGGCGGTCAGAATCGCCCTTTTGCTGAACATATTGGTGGCTATTTGCGGACACACTTGCCGGCGTACAACATAGTGACTGAAGTTGAAGACATCCCGAAAGATCTTCGCGGTTTACATTCGCGTAATCCCGTCAATCTCCCTCCAGGCACTGGCGTGCAAATTGAATTGCCACCGCGTGTCCGCGGCACAACGCCACTCTTTTGGGATTGGGAGGGTCCCGAGTTGCCACCGCATACGCAATCATTAATCGCTGGATTGGCCCAAGCGGTAGAGAACTGGGCTACGGGGCCAAACGGTCAATGATCCACGAATCTGTTAAGTCCTCACGGCGATAACGAAAGCGATCGTGCAGACGATTGGGACGACCCTGCCAAAACTCAAACACTTCAGGGACGAGAAGCCAACCTCCCCAATGTGGTGGGCGGGGTACCTCGCCAGTCGAGAATTGTTCACTGAAATCAGCAAAGTTCTTTTCCAGGACAGATCGATCTTCAATTTCTTGACTTTGGGGAGAAGCCCATGCGCCTATCTGACTATCTCGTGGTCGTGAAGCAAAATAGGCATCACTTTCAAATCGCGATAACACCTCAACTGAACCTCGCGCACGCACTTGACGATGTAAACCGAGCCACGGAAAAACCACGCTCGCCAAAGGTGTGCCATCAAGTTGTTGACCTTTAGAACTTTCGTAGTTTCCGAAAAACGTGATGCCTTCATCATCCACCCCACGAGCCAACACAATGCGCGAATCGGGCAAACCGTACTCATCAACTGTGCCGACAACCATCGCATTCGGCTCAGGTAACTCGGCCTCAACAGCGTCGACATACCACGCATGCCATTGCTGGATCGGTGACTCGTCAAGGTCTTCACGAAGTAGCCCAGCAGTTTCGTATTGAATACGACGATCGCGCGGGCTCACGATCATCAGTTTCTCGGTGAGATCCGCTCAAGGCCGCGCGTATATGGGCGCAACGCTTCAGGTATCACAACGCTTCCATCTGCCTCACGGAAATTTTCCATGATTGCTGCCCACACGCGTGGTACGGCCAAAGCCGAACCGTTCAGAGTGTGAGCAATGTGCGTTCCTTTTTCCCCAGATTTGCGATAACGAATATCTGCTCGACGACCCTGATAGTCGCTAAACCATGAGACTGAAGAGACCTCAAGCCAACTATCGCAACCTGGAGCATAAACCTCAATGTCGAAACTTTGATGATGGCTTTGACCCATATCGCCAGTACAGATTTCAATCATCCGATAAGGCAAACCTAAACCTGCGATCAAACGCTCAGCGCGATCACGTAACTCGATCAACATGGCTGGCGAATCTTCGGGGGTGCACAAAGAAAATATCTCAACTTTGTCAAACTCGTTGGCACGCAACATACCTCGTGTATCGCGGCCCGCAGAACCTGCTTCACGGCGATAGCAGGATGAGTACGCCATCAGACGCATCGGCAATTGTGCTTCATCTAAAATTTCGCCAGAATACATTGACGTCAAGGGGGCCTCGGCTGTCGGGATGCACCACAGGTCGTCACGTTCAATGGCATATGCGTCCTCGGCAAACTTTGGCAACTGACCAGTGGCAGTCAACGTAGCTGTAGTCACCAGAGACGGTGGACGAATTTCTTCAAAAGCATCTGCATTCATATCGAGCGCATACTGACATAATGCGCGCGACAACATTGCTCCTGCACCACGCTGCATCGTAAACATTGCCCCGCTCAACTTGACTGCGCGCTCGTTGTCGAGAATGCCCAACTCGTCGGCCACAACCCAATGCGCGACTCTTTGATGTTCAGAAAACTCACCCGGCAGATTAATCGGACCCTTCACGAGGGGATTGTCCTGATCATTGACTCCATCAGGGGCATCATCATGAGGAACATTAGGAATGCGCAACATGATGTCACGTAATTGACCCTGAACAGTTTCAAAGGCTTCGGCTAAAGCCTTCTCATCATCACCCAGAGTGCGACTCTCAATTTGAAGTTTTTCGGCCGCTTCGTTCTCACCATCGCGTCGAGCGGCGCCTACTAATTTGGAGAGTTCGTTAACTCGCGCACGACTGGCATCGCGTTGAGCAGTGATATCGCGCAATTGACCGTCGAGGGCAATGGCGGCGTCGAGTTGTTCAATAATCTCTGGCTTACCGCGCCGAGCGAGGGCAGCCTTCACGGCAGCAGGGTCGTTTCGTAATAAACGGACATCAATCACAGAAACATCAGGTTATCCCGATGGGAGTTGCCAAGCCCTACGACTAAAGTCAGAACTGTGAACGGCGATCTTTCTCCACTCAATGATCCCCCCTCGTTGAGCCGCATCGACCGGACTGAACCCACGCTTGTTGTTGAGCAACTGTGCGTGCGCTACGGGGATCTTTTGGCGGTTGACAATATTTCATTCTCTGCCCGAGCTGGTCAAGTGACTGCAGTTTTGGGACCCAACGGTGCGGGCAAAACAAGCACAATTGAGGTCTGCGAGGGTAT
>SYDZ01000144.1 GCA_005801025.1 Actinomycetota bacterium | reverse complement strand
TAGGCCGGCCAAGCGACAGTGTTATCAAAATCCAATCCCACGATTGATCCACCACGTCCCATCATCGGCACAAAAACGTCTGCAAGAAACTTGAATGAGTAGGCACTGATGTGCATTGCTGTGGCAACATCTTCCCAAGATGCTGCCATGAAATCATCTCCGAGACAATTTTCTGGGGCGTAACCAATGGAATGAACGACGCCGTCGACCTCGCCCCACTTTTCTCGCAAGTGCTGACGAACGATTTCTCCATGTTCTGGAACAGTCACATCAAGTTCAAGAACCTCAACGGCTTGTGACAACTTGCGCGCCGTGCGTGTCGTCAGGGACAAAGCCCGCCCAGCACCCGTCAACACAACTTGTGCACCTTGTTCAAGGGCTAAAGACGCCACTCCAAAGGCTAAGGAGGCATCCGTTAAGACTCCCGTGACAACAATTCGTTTCCCATCAAGAAGACCCATGCACTCAAACTAGTTGGTCACCTTGATGCGAAGCACCCATCAACGCCACCTTCATGGTCCTTCATCCGCTCAGGTAGGGCGTTTTCGTCCTCGATGTGCCATTGTTTAGATATGCGTATTGGAATTCTCGGCGGCACTGGTCCTGCTGGTTCGGCTTTAGCGGCACGGTTGGCATCCCTAGGTTTTGATGTCGTCATTGGCTCTCGGTCAAGTGAGAAAGCCAATGAAGTCGTCGTTGAATTTGTGAACAAATTTCCTCAGTTAACAGCCCATCTCTCGGGTGGCGACAATGCTCACGCAAGTCAATGCGATCTCCTGGTCATTGCGACACCGTGGGATTCGGCCGCAGCCACGGTTCAAGAGAACGCCGCATCTCTCTCGGGGAAGATCGTCATCAGCATGGCCAATGCTTTGGTTCGTGTTGCTGGTGAGTTTCAACCTTTATTGCCGCCTCGAGGAAGCGTTGCAGCTCACATCCAGGCAGCGATTCCCCTCAGTCGTGTCGTAGCGGCATTCCATCATCTTCCAGCAAAAGAACTTGGGCATATCGGCCAGCCCATTGATTCTGATGTGCTGATTTGTTCCGATGATCGAGATGCGATTCACATAGTGAGTGGAATCGTGGAACGAATTCCAGGTTGTCGTCCCCTTGATGCTGGGCTGCTTTCAAATGCAATGGCTATTGAAGCGTTTACTGCAGTCCTCTTGCAACTGAATGTCCGTTACAAAACCCGAGTAGCGCCGAAACTTATGGGTATTCGCCAACCTGCCGATCAGAAAAAGATCTGACCTCAGCGTGTCCATCAAACTATTTGACACGGCCAAACAAGAGGTCGTTCCTTTCGAGCCTGCGCGCGTAGTTTCAATGTATACATGTGGCATTACGCCCTATGACGCCACACACATAGGTCACGCAGCCACCTTTATGGCCTACGACGTTCTTCAGCGTCGATTGATTGATCTCGGTCACGAAGTTCGTTGCGTTCGTAATGTCACTGACGTCGATGATCCACTATTCGCCAAGGCCCGCGATTTGGGAGTCCACTATCTCGATCTTGCTGCTGGCGAGGAGGCCCGTTTCGAAAGAGATATGGAAGCCTTGAACGCTTTGCCGGTGTACTCAACTCCGCGCGCCTCGTCAGCGATTGCAGATATTCGTGGTTTTATTGGGATGGTCCTTGAAAGGGGATACGCCTATGTCGTCGGTGGTTCTGTGTATTTTGATGTCAGCAAGAGTCCAAATTTTGGAACCATCAGCCACTACGACCGCAAAAAGATGCTTGATCTTGCGCGTGAGCGCGGAGGCGATGTTGACAACCCGAATAAACGTGATCCCCTTGATTTTGTTCTTTGGCATCCGTCGGCAAGTGACGAGCCATCTTGGGAAGCCGTCTGGGGTGCGGGCCGACCAGGCTGGCATATTGAATGCAGCGCCTTGGCTCTACGTGAATTAGGCGAGACCATTGACCTCCATGGTGGTGGAAGTGATTTGATTTATCCCCACCACGAATGTGAGCGGGCTCAAAGTGAGGCCGCCACTGGAAGTCCATTCGTCAAGCATTGGATGCATGTAGCAATGGTTTTCATGGACGGTGCAAAGATGTCAAAAAGTTTAGGCAACCTTGTCTTTGTTGATGCGCTCCGCAAATTGTGGGATCCCCGAGCCATTCGCCTTGCGATTATTAATCACCATTACCGTTTTGAATGGGAGTGGGACGACACCTTGATGCCGTTGGCTCTCAAGCGATTGCAGTCGTGGCAGGAGAGCGTCAATTTTCCACAAGATCCTTCAACTTTGGAAACGGTTCGCTTTCATGTGGACAATGATTTGGATACGCCGCGAGCATTACAAAGTATCGATGAGGCAGTGAGTCGAGGTTTGTGTGGTCGCGACGCAGCAGCGCTCTTAGGCGTCATCCTGTAAAGGGTCTTTCACTCCTTTTAATCACCTTCCGTGACCGCTTTGTGCCCCTAAACTGAACCCAATGTCCAATATCACGATCAAACTTCCCGATGGAACGCAAAAAGTCATGCCTTCGGGTACAACGGCTTTAAGTTTGGCCTCCTCGATCAGTCGAAATGTGGCTAAGGCGGCTGTATCAGCCGTCATCGACGGTCGCGAAGTTGATTTGTCAACCCTTCTCAATGACGGCAATGTGGTGCAGATTGTGACCGTCGATACCGACGCAGGTCGTCATGTTCTGCGTCACTCAACTGCTCATGTGATGGCTCAAGCTGTTCTTCAAATGTACCCAGGTGCCAAGTACACGATCGGCCCAGCGATTGAAAATGGCTTCTATTACGATTTTGATCTCGGGGAAAGAGTTTTTACTGAGGATGATTTGTCCGTGGTTGAGGACACGATGCGCACAATCATTGCTGCTAATCAGCCATTCGTGCGCTCTGAGATACCAGTTTCAGAAGCGTTGGCGCTCTTTTCTACCCAATCTTATAAGTGTGAGATTATTACCAGAGTGACGGGCGGCGGTGCAGACAGCGTCGACAGCGCGGAGGTCGGTGGCTCGGGAGACTCCGTCAGCATTTACCGAAATACTGATAGCTTCGTCGATTTGTGTTTAGGCCCCCATGTCGCCTCAACTGGACGACTTGGACACTTCAAGTTGCAAAAAGTTTCCTCTGCTTATTGGAGAGGTAACGAAAAAGGACCAGTCCTGCAGAGGATTTATGGGACCGCTTGGGAAAGTAAAGTGGCTCTTGAAGAATACTTGCATCGACTTGTTGAGGCAGAGCGACGGGATCATCGCAAACTCGCTGTTGAATTAGATCTTTTGTCGTTTCCCTCAGAATTGGGAGGTGGGCTTGCGGTGTGGCACCCAAAGGGGGCAATCATTCGCAAGTTGATGGAGGATTACAGTCGTGCTCGCCATCAAAGTGGTGGATACCAATTCGTTTTCACGCCACATTTGTCCAACGCCACGCTTTTTCAGACCTCAGGCCACCTGGATTTCTACGCCGACGGAATGTACCCACCCATGGAGATGGATAATGGCACGTATTATCCAAAACCAATGAACTGTCCAATGCACTGTTTGATTTTTCGCGGACGTCAACGCAGTTATCGCGAACTGCCCCTCAGGCTCTTTGAATTAGGAACGGTCTATCGCTACGAGCGCGCCGGCACATTACATGGCTTAATGCGGATACGCGGATTTACACAAGATGACAGTCATATTTTTTGCACTCAGGATCAACTCCAGAGTGAGATTATTTCGCTACTAGATTTTGTCATGAGCGTGCTTAAAGCTTTTGGATTTGAAGAATT
>SYDZ01000143.1 GCA_005801025.1 Actinomycetota bacterium | reverse complement strand
TTTGTCCAGCCGTTGCCTGGCACGGACGTGGCATTGATGTTGGCAATGATGCATATTTTGATTCGTGACGATCTTGTTGATCACGATTATCTCGAGAAATACACCGATGGATTTGAAGAATTATCTACTGAAGTCGCCCAGTGGACTCCATTGCGCGCAGCGCAAGTATGCGGAATTTCAGTTGATGAAGTTGAATCCTTAGCGCGCGATTACGGGACTATTCGCCCCTCGTTCATTCGCACTCTGATTGGTGCTGAGCATCGCCAATATGGTGCGATGTTCTTTCGTACTCTTTCTTGTCTGCCCATGCTCGTTGGTGCATGGCGCGAAAAAGGTGGTGGCTTTGCGCGCAGTGTCGGCTCATACGCAGCAGTAAATGTTGATGATTCGGTATTCACCGTTGACTCACTCAGTGCTGGTCAAGAACGGCGCCCATTGAGTATGAATAAAATTGGTCAAGTGTTAAACGATGAGAATCTTGATCCAACAGTGAAAGCATTATTCGTGTATAACGGCAATCCTTTAGTCACTGCCCCTAACGCGGAACTCATTCGTCAAGGTCTCGAACGTGAGGATCTTTTCACCGTGGTTTCCGAGCAATTCATGACTGATACTGCGCGTTATGCAGATGTCATTTTTCCAGCCTGTACCCAAATTGAGCAAGTTGATGTCGTACCAGCTTGGGGCCACCTGTATTTAGGATGGAATGAAAAAGCTATTGAGCCCTTGGGGGAAAGCGTTCCCAACACTGAACTATGGCGTCGCTTGGCCCTCGCAATGGGATTTTCGGAACCAGAGCTTTTTGAGGATGACGAATCTCTGATTACCTCGGCCCTTCACGACGTGGATATTGATCAACTCCGTACCACTGGTTTTATCCGTCTCTCATTGCCGGAAGATCTTTTGCCTTACGCTCAGGGGGGTTTTGCTACCGCCTCGGGAAAGGCGGCATTGATCAATCACTCTCTACCTGCAGTTGGGATGCCAGCCCTACCGACCTACGAAGTTGGTGATGAGATACAAGGTGGGCTCAATTCGCAAGACATGTACCCACTCTCGTTGATGTCACCCAAGACTCATGTGCGTTTTCTTAACTCGTCGTATTCCCATCTTGCCCACCATTGCGACGCAGAAGGTGAAATGTACTGTGAACTTGATCTTTTGGATGCCACATCTCGGGGTATACAGGACGGTGATCGGGTCAGAGTTTTCAACGAACGCGGGTCGCTTGATGTGATAGCCCAAGTGAAGTCGTCAGGGGGGCGTGTTCGTTCAGGTTTGGTCTTAGTGCCCTTTGGATGGGTGGGAGCGCGTACAAAAGATATGAAGACTGTGAACGCTTTGACCAACGATCAAGCGGCAGATTTTGGGGGTGGCGTGGCGTTCTATGACACCATGGTGCAGGTCAAAAAACTTTAATTTACTTTGGAATTTTACCGACTGAGACATCTCCATAGTCGCCAACTAGTGGAACTAAAGTGCTTTCATCACATGCCCAGCCATCCGCAGTAATTTCCACTGTCGGTATCAAGGCGCGATCAGCTGCTGAGGGCTCAAGGGGTGGATACATTCGAGAAAATTTTCCGTTCTTGACGACAATCATTTGGTAGCACGGACTTGGTTGATTAGTTCCAGGACTCGACGGTGGGTGTAAGCCGCCGCCTGTCCACTCGAATATTTTTGAGATTTCCTGTGCAATGCACGCGCGAGTGAGAAGACCCGCATTATTGACGACACAGTTTTTAGCAGCGGTTGAGAACAGTAGGAATGCCGATAATGACTGCATGCCCAAACCAGAAACTTTTCCAGAAGGTTGGTATGTCTCGATCATTTTTAGGTAATCCCGTACGGCAGGGACACGGTCTGCTTCTTCGAAGAGGGCGTAACTTGTGCGAACAACGACTCCTTCAACGCTGCTACCACCGCTTGTGATCAACACATCTGCGTAAAAACCTGCATCTACCATGATGAGGTCTAGGGGATAATTCAACTCCTCGAGGGCCTTAGTCAATTGCGGTAAAACTTCTGGCACGCCAACCAAACTGATGGCTCGGACGCTGCTATTTTTCAGCCGTTGAGCAATGGGTAGCCATGATGTCTCCCCCACAGAGTTGTAAGGCACTTGATCAACTACTGTGACCCCTCCGATAATTTCTGCACCTTCAAGATATTGCTCTTGAACTATTTGGGCTGTCAAAATATCGCTGTAGACAGTTGCGAAATGTTGCATTGCCTCTGGGTGCTGCGCCACTGCCCACTTAAACCAGCCTTGATCTTTGAGATTTGATGGATTGGGAAGTGGGGAAAAAGTATTGTCCGCCTGAGATTTGGCTGCGGTCACGACGAATCCTGCTACATCAATCATTCCGCACTCGTGAAAACGCGGGAACTCTTGATCATCAAAAGCCCAACCCCCACCTACCATGGCGAAGGCATTGGCACACACATTCTCCATCTGAATAGGAACTTCAAAAAGTTTTGCATCCGCATCAATGACTTTCAATGGCATGCCTGCGATTCCACCCTGAGCGTTGCACCAGCCTTCAAAAGCGATTGCGGCATCAAACAGTTCTCCGTTGAGTCCTGAGATGAAGGCGTTTCCCTTGTCCGACCCGGTAGCGATCGCGATGGCCTCGGCTGAGCCCCCATTTTCTTCGGCAGCAATGGAGGGTGTTACTCCATCAATGGCGGGTCCACAAGGTGATGCAATATCTCCAAACATCACTGCATCTGTCTGCGGCGGTTGGGTTATTGTCGCCTCCGAAGAATCAGGAGATGGCGTTGATGTCGCAGGCTCACTGAGGTCAGCCCGATTTGAGCAGGCGACCAGCGCCACTAATAGGGAGCAACAAGCTATGAGACGGCGAATAATCATGAAATCATGTTGGCAGAGATACCAGTCGTTACCCAAGTCGGCAAACGTGGCACTAAGATTGTATGGGGCGTGGGGATGAATCTTGGGGCGATGATGAAAATTGACATTCTGAATAGAGATATGTATCAACAGGATCCCTTCCCGACCCTGGAATGGATTCGCAAAAATCAACCCGTGTATTGCGATATCAACGGCATGTGGGCATTAACGAAAATTGAAGATATTCGTCTCGCAGAATGTCAGGCTTCAATTTTTGCGAGTGGTGTGATCGGATCTCGCCCAAATGGCAGCGTTCAACCCTCAATGATTGACAGCGATGATCCAAGCCACGGCGATCAGCGTCGAGTTGTGGCACGCGGTTTTACGCCGCGGCAAATGTCGGCGTATAAAGATCACGTCAATGAGGTTGCACGGCGACTTGTTGACGCCATTGTGCTGAAGGGCTCATCTGACATCGTTGAGGACATTGCTAAGCCATTACCGATGACATTGATCGGAGAGATGTTGGGCGCTCCAGACAGTGACTATGACAAGTTGCAGCACTGGAGCGATGCCATGATTGCAGGTGCCGATGATCCGAGATATGTGACCGATGATGTTGCTAATGCGGCCTTTGAGTACTACATCTACATCAACGAGGTCATTGAACAACGCAAGAAAAACCCGAGTGAAGATTTAGTCAGCAAATTGGTTCACGCCACGGAAGACGGTGGGGCGATGGATGATGCTCATGTGGTGGGGAACGCATTGCTTCTTTTGGTCGGGGGTAATGAGACCACGAGAAATGTCATCGCTGGGGGACTTGAGGCTCTGATTAGAGACCCCGATCAGATGGCGATAGCGCGTCGTTCACCAGAAGATCTTGATCGAGCGATTGAAGAATGTTTACGATGGGTGACTCCCATTGTCAATATGGTGCGGGTGACCACGCAAGATGTTGAGATACGCGGTGTCAAGATCCCTAAGGGTTCACAAGTGATGATGCATTACACGGCAGCGAATCGCGATGAGGATATTTTTACGAATCCTCACGACTTTGATGTCACCCGTAACCCCAACCCACACATTGCTTTCGGCTGGGGTCCTCACCTATGCCTTGGTGCTGCCCTTGCGCGGCTCGAACTGCGCTCTATCTACAAAGAGATTTTTGATCGCTTGGATGATATCCACTTTTCCGATTCGACCTTTCAACCGACCTATGGACATTCTTCATTTGTTCGCGGAATTCAGTCGTTACCGATTACTTTCACGAAAAAGTAGAATCTGATAGAGAATTGCTTCGTTCCGGATTACGAGCGCTCATCACGCAGGGCCGAGCGACGAACCTTGCCAGCGTCATCGCGCACTGCATCGGTGGTGAACTCAAAAGTCCGTGGCACCTTGTATCGCACTAAGCGCTCGTTGAGGAACACCCGTAATTCATCTTCGTTGATCGGCCGAGAGATCTGTACCACAGCGTGAATTCGATTCCCCAGGTCCTCGTCGGGAAGTCCGATGACTGCTGATGAGATCACGTCGGGATGTTCGCTCAAAGCTGCTTCAACCTCGGCAGGATAAATATTGGCTCCACCCGACAAGATCATGTCACTACGTCGATCGGTGAGATAGACGTAACCTTCTTCGTCAATCTTGCCGAGGTCACCTAAACTTTCCCATCCGTCGGGTGAGACGCGTGCTTCTGCGCCGAGATACTTGTAGGTAGCACCACGGCCACTGCGCATGAAAATTTCACCCACCGTGCCGGGAGGTAATTCTTCGTAGGTGTCTGAGTCAAGAACTTTCATTTCTCCTCCGACACAACGCCCGACAGAACCCCGATGTGCCAGCCATTCGTCTCC
>SYDZ01000142.1 GCA_005801025.1 Actinomycetota bacterium | reverse complement strand
GGATGAGCGTTGAAGTCAATGGCGCACTACCGGTTGGGGTAACTGCCAAAGACATGATCTTGGCAATCATCGGCACCATCGGAACCGCCGGCGGAATCGGCTATGTCATTGAGTTTCGCGGTACGGCAATTCGCGCGCTGTCCATGGAAGGTCGCATGACCGTATGCAACATGACCATTGAGGCCGGCGCCAAGGCAGGACTGATTGCCCCCGACGAGATCACTTTTGCTTATCTCAAAGGTCGTACGCACGCACCCAAAGGTGCCGAGTGGGATAAGGCTGTCGCCAATTGGAAAACTTTGCGTACCGACGAAGGCGCCAAGTTTGACAAAGAGGTCGTCATTGATGCCAGCACTTTGCTTCCTCATGTGACCTGGGGAACCAACCCGGCACAGGTTGCCAGTATTGACTCGCCTGTCCCGTCTCCCGATGACTTCGCTGATCCGACAACGCGTGAAACCGTGGCCCGTGCACTTGAATACATGGGGTTGACACCGGGAACATTGTTGCGCGATGTCAAGGTGGACACTGTCTTCATTGGTTCGTGCACCAATAGTCGTATCGAAGACCTGCGGGCTGCAGCGTCAGTGATGAAGGGTCGCACAGTCACGGTGCCACGAGTCATGGTTGTACCGGGTAGTCACTCGGTGAAAGCGCAGGCAGAGGCCGAGGGTCTGCATGAGATCTTCCGTGCCGCTGGCGCCGATTGGCGCGAGCCAGGCTGCTCAATGTGTTTGGCAATGAACCCCGACAAACTCACTCAAGGTGAACGTTCGGCGAGCACCAGTAATCGCAACTTTGAAGGTCGCCAAGGCCGTGGTGGACGCACCCACTTGGTGTCTCCAGCAGTTGCAGCTGCAACTGCTGTTGTCGGCACTTTCGCAACCCCATCAGATTTAGATTCAGACAGATTTAACGCGAAGGAAAATTCATGAAAAGTGTTCGCATTCTCACAGGCACCGGAATTCCCTTGCGTCGTAGTGACGTTGACACAGACCAAATCATTCCGGCCGATTGGTTGAAGCGCGTTGAGCGCACCGGATTTGAAGCCGGCCTATTTGCCACATGGCGCGACGATCGCAGTTTTGTTTTGAACGATGAGCGTTATGTTTCAGCAACGATTCTGGTCGCTGGTCCATCGTTTGGTGTTGGTTCAAGCCGCGAACATGCCGTCTGGGCGATTCAGCAGTACGGATTTGAAGCAGTGATTGCACCAAGTTTCAGTGACATCTTCCGCAACAACTGCACCAAAAATGGTTTGGCTCCTGTGGCGTTGCCACTTGATGCGGTCGAAAAGATTTGGGCAGCCATTGAGGCTGATGCGACAACAGAAATCGTCATTGATATGGAACGTCTAATAGTCGAAGTCGCAAGCATTAATCTCACCACCGCATTTCCCATGGAGCCACAAAATCAGCACCGCTTCTTGAACGGTCTTGATGACATCGGAATCACGATGAGTCACTCTGACGAGATCGCCTCCTTTGAGTCCACACGCCCAACTTGGTTTGCGCGCAACTAGTTAGTTGACTTGAAAATCGGCGAGATTGGCCAGCATTGGATTATTGCTGAACACTTCAATTGAATTCGTAATCGGCATTCGCATGGTTCGCTGAAGAATTGTGACTTGAGTGTGCTGGTTGTATTCAGCCAAAGTCACAGCCCAACCATCACGACCGGCACGAGCCGTTCGTCCGGAACGGTGCAAGTAATCTTTATTGTCCTTGGCTGGCTCGTAATGAATCACTACAGCAATGTCATCAATATCAATGCCACGAGCCGCCACATCAGTCGCAACGAGAATACTTAGCGAACCTTCAGCGAAACGACGCATCGCTTTTTCGCGTGCCGGCTGTGCCAGGTCCCCATGAATTGCCGCAGCATTAACGCCCAGACCAACCAGGTTGTCGGTGACGCGATCACAAGTACGTTTTGTTTGACAGAAAACGACTGTCTTGCCCGCACCGCGCGCAATAGCTGCCACAACTTTCTCTTTATCCATGTGATGCACAGCGAGCCACAGATGATGCATCGTTCCCACAGTGTCAGTGGCGGCATCAGTGGCCACCTCAACTGGATTAGTCATGAATTGACGAATCAGGTGTCCGACATCGCCGTCCAAAGTGGCGGAGAACAACATCGTCTGATTGCGTCCGGTGCAACGGCGCAACACCCACTCAACTTGCGGAGTGAAACCATCGTCAGCCATACGGTCAGCTTCATCAAGAACGACAACTTCTACGGCGGAGAGATCAATCTCGTTTGACTTCAGGAGATCAATCAAACGCAACGGGGTAGCAACAACGATTTCAATACCTTTGGCCATGTGTTCAACCTGCTGATGACGACTTGCGCCACCATAAACAGCCAACACATGACGACCAGAGTGACGTGCCAAAGGCTCGAGGACTTCAGCAACCTGAACAGCCAACTCGCGAGTTGGCACCAACACCAAACCAAGGGGTTTCATCGGCTCGGCCTTCTTGGAAATGCGCGACAGCATCGGCACACCAAAAGCCAAGGTTTTACCCGATCCAGTTTTCGCTCGACCGCACACATCATGACCTCGCATCGCCACGGGGATCGCCTCAATCTGAATCGCGAAGGGATGAGCGAAGCCAGCGGCAGCAAGACCAGCGTCAACTTCGGGCGGGACGCCAAGTTTGGCGAACCCGGTCGGAGTTTCGACCGGCGGGAGAATATTAAAACTGGTTAAAGGTTGCGCGGGGCCGGAAACTTTTTCTTGTCCGGCGGAACCTGGCGGACGACGCCTGTTCCGTGGCGCTCCCTTGCGGGGGGCAAATTCACTCATCTTGATGACAAGGGTATCTGACAAGTGAGCAATATCGGGCTTTATCCACCTTCGTTGGTGAGCCAAGTGGCTCAGATTGCCTACTCTCTAAGACATGCGTGTTCCTTTGACCATCATTGATCACATCCGCCGAGCCGAGCTGTTGTATCCCGATCGGATCGCCGTCGTGGATGAACCCGACCAGCCCGCTGAGTCCTGGGGCTCTCTCACCTATCGCCAAGTGGCTGAGCGGGCGCGGGCCCAAGCGGCGGGTCTCGATACCCTCGGCATCGCGATCGGGGAACGCGTAGCGATGATCTCGCACAACTCGGCTCGCCTCCTCACCGCTTTCTTCGGCGTCTCAGGATCGGGACGCATCTTGGTTCCCATTAACTTTCGTCTGGCAGCGGAAGAGGTCAAGTACATCATCGAGCATTCAGGAGCGCGGATGTTGCTGGTCGACCCCGAACTTGAACAGGCGATGGCCGACGTTGAATGCGAATTCAAATTTGTAATCGGTGCCAAATCCGATAGCGCCCTCCTACGTTTTGACATTGAGCCGAAATCATGGGCTCCTGATGAAGATGCCACCGCCACAATCAACTACACCAGTGGCACGACTGCACGCCCGAAGGGAGTTCAACTGACGCATCGCAACCTGTGGCTGAACTCGGCCACCTTTGGTTGGCAGATGGGTGTCAATGATCGCGATGTCTATCTGCATACCTTGCCGCAGTTCCATTGCAATGGTTGGGGAATGGTCTACGCCGTCACGGGCATGGGCGGGCGACACATCATCTTGCGCAAAGTTGATGGTGCGGAAATTTTGCGGCGCATCAAAGAACATGGAGTGACGATGCTTTGCGGCGCACCTGCGGTAGTGAACATGGTTCTTGAAGCTGCCGCCTCGTGGGACGGGCCAATTCCTGGACAAGGTCGCGTGCGCATGGTCGTAGCCGGCGCTCCCCCGCCGACGAAAACGATTGAACGGATGGAGACAGAATTGGGTTGGGAGTTTGTGCAACTGTACGGCTTAACCGAAACATCTCCATTCCTCACCATGAATCGCACACGCGAGGAATTTGACTCGCTTACCGCCGCCGAACGCGCCCAGAAATTATCTCGGGCAGGTTCACCAGCATTGGGTGTTGAATTGCAGATTTCCGAACAGGGAGAAATTCTTGCTCGTGGCAATGTGATCATGGAGGGCTATTGGGATCAACCGGCTGCGACAGCCGATGCAATTTGCGCTGTTGGTGATGGTCCAGATGCCACCGAGTGGTTCCATACCGGTGACGGAGGAATCATTGATCAGGAAAATTACTTGGCAATCAGCGACCGTAAAAAAGATGTCATCATTTCTGGTGGAGAAAATGTTTCCTCCATTGAAGTTGAAGACGCGGTTTTCGGACACCCTGAAGTCAATGAAGTGGCAGTCATTGGTGTTCCCGATGAAAAGTGGGGCGAACTGGTCATGGCTCTCGTGGTGAAGAGTCCAGAGTCAACGCTGACCGAAGATGAACTGATTGCTTACGTTAAAACCAAGTTGGCTGGCTACAAATGTCCGAAACGCATTGAATTTCGTAGTGAACTTGCGCGAACGGCAACAGGCAAACTACAAAAGTTCAAACTACGTGAGCCTTACTGGGTCGGCCACACCCGACAAGTCAATTAGTCGTTGCTACTCCATGCCGCGCATTGCAGTGTGACTATCTCGCTGATCCAAAAACCACTGATAGGTGCCGGGGAGTCCACTATCCAGGGTGTAACTCGGCGACCATCCAAGATTATTTAAGCGCGTCACATCCAAAACTTTTCTTGGTGTCCCATCGGGCTTGGATGTGTCGAATCTCAACTCGGCTGCGGGATACACAACTCGTCGAACTTTTTCTGCTAATTCACGAATACTTAAGTCCACTCCAGTGCCGACGTTGATGTGCATCTCATCGCTGTAATTCTCCATCAGGAACAGGCAAGCATCGGCCAGATC
>SYDZ01000141.1 GCA_005801025.1 Actinomycetota bacterium | reverse complement strand
GTGCACGCCACGACCATGTAGATCGGCAGACCAGCGATTTCAGTCACGGCGAACATTTAGCGGTCCTTCATTCTTTTAGGGTCCGCGTGAGCAGGATCGTCAGGCCACTGGTGCTTGGGGTAGCGACCGGCCATGTCTTTTCGCACTTCGTTCCACGAGCCCGACCAAAAACCTACTAAATCGGCAGTCACCTGTATCGGTCGATCAGCGGGGGATAACAAGTGCAACACCAAGGCCACCCGTCCATCGGCAACGGTCGGATGGATTTTGGTACCAAAAAGATCTTGCACTCGAACTCGCACTATGGGAGCTGTCCCTTCTTGCATCGCTGTGCTGTAATCGATCGCCAGCGAGCGTCCGGACGCAAGTTCAAGATGAGTTGGAACCAGTTCGTTGATCTTTGCACCCGCAGGCCACGGTAATTGAGAACGTAGCAGCATGCCGATATCAAGTGACTCAATCTCAGCGATTGATGTCATGCCCACCAAATAAGGCTGTAACCATTCGCTAGATGAGGCGATCAGGGCCTTGTCAGACCAGTCGGGCCACGGCTCACCGATTTCGCGTCGTAGAAATGAGACTCGCGAACGCAGTTCATTGGTTGTGGCTGTCCACGCCAATGGCTTGAGCCTGTGTTGCACTAAATACTCCATCAAAGCAATGATGGTCTGCTCACTCGGGCTTGGTCGACGAATGTTTTCGCTGAGCCGCATGCGATCGAGTTTCACGGTGTGGCGCTCAACAAAGTCTTGACGACCTTTATCCCATAATGTGAGACTTTCATGGCACACATCGTTCGTCAGGACATCATTGATGGTTGCCTCATCGACAATTGCACATAAGCGAATACGAGCATTCTTGCGATCACCGTCAAGATCGGCAGCGACGACAAACATTTCGTTGGCACTGGGATCGGTAGGGCGGAACCAAGCTGCTGAACCATTGCGCATTTGGTATTGACCTGGCTGGCGACGCATTGCTAAGCGATCAGGGTACGCCAGCAATAAAACTGATCCAGCATGATCCGCATTCACTGTGTCCCAATCCAAACGTTGGCCAGTACGACGGGCCATATCTTCGGCTTGCTGGCGAACCCGATCTATGCCACGTCGATCGGCGCGATCATCGGACATTTCGCGGGTGATGAACTGTACGCGCAACGTAATATCTACAGGTAGATCATCGGGACGACCGCGCATGACATCGCGATCATCAAGTAGGGCGGCGATCACGCAGGCTAATCCGTGATCTTTGGCGTGAGCCGCTGTGACCATATGTGCCAAGCGCGGATGAACTGGGACGGCCAACATGTGTCGACCAGTTGCCGTGAGTTGAGCGTGTTCATCAAGCGCGTCGAGCATTTGCAAAAGTTCGATTCCTTGTTGGAGGGCGCCCTGTGGTGGTTGATCGGCAAATGACAACTCTGCGATGGGGGTTCCCCATGCGGCAAGTTCGAGAGCAAAGCCTGATAAATCCACTTGGGTGATCTCTGGATCTAGATGTGAGCGGCGTGTGGTGTGTTCAATTTTGCTCCACAGGCGGTAAGCAAAGCCAGGACCCAATCGACCTGCACGACCAGAGCGTTGTTCGGCCGATGCGCGCGATGTGGGGATCGTGATCAGGCGCGTCATTCCTGTGCGTGGGTCATAGCGCGGCACTCGTGCCTGCCCGGCATCCACAACGACACTGACGCCGTCAACTGTGAGGCTGGTCTCAGCAATGTCGGTGCTTAACACGACCCGTCGGCGACCACTTGGTGACGGCGCAAGTGCACGATCTTGATCGGTCAGGGAGAGCGCCCCAGCAAGTGGGTAGATATCGGTATCAGGTTTGACGAGGCGTTCAAGATCTTGCTGAACGCGATTGATCTCGCCAATACCGGGAAGAAAAACCAAAATATCGCCGATGTTTTCTTGTAAGGCACGTATCGTGACGGCGGTGACCGCTTCATCAAGGCGTTGCTGCTTGCCCACTGGAGCCCAGATGATGTCAACGGGATGCTGTCGTCCGACGCTTGAGATAATTGGCGCTGGCTCAGCATCACCGAGAAGTTTGGCGAAGCGGTGTGCGTCAGCAGTGGCTGACATTGCGAGCACTCGAAGATCGGGTCGCAGATTCTTGCGCGCATCAAGACATAGTGCGAGTCCGATATCAGTGGGCAAATTTCTTTCGTGGACTTCGTCAAAAATGACTAAGCCGACACCGGGAAGTTCCGGATCATGTTGCAAACGGCGCGTGAGAATTCCTTCGGTGACGACTTCAATGCGTGTGTTCGGCCCGATCTGACGCTCATCGCGAGTTTGGTATCCCACGAGTTCACCCGGCTCTTGTCCAATTAATGAAGCCAAACGCCGGGCTGCGGCACGCGCTGCAAGCCGTCGCGGTTCCAGCATCACAATGCGTTGCCCGTTCAACCAACTTTCATTAATCAGGCGCAACGGGACGAGAGTTGTCTTACCCGCTCCCGGCGGGGCGACCAAAACGGCGGTGTGACGTGTTGCTAGTGCGGCGCGCAGTTCAGTGACGACGTCTTCAATCGGGAGATCGGTCGTGGGAAACAGAATCAGCCAAGTGCGGGTGTGCCGCTAAATGAAACTGGGTCACCAGTCGCGGGGATGAGCGGTGCGGTCCATGCGGTTGTATCAGCAATCGTCTGAGCGACAGAGCGCCATTCAAGAGCATTCCAACCCTGCGCCACGGCAGGTATCGTGCCATCGGATCGGATGAAGGCAAAAGCGGGGAGAGTGGTCAGCTCAAAGGCTTTGACGGTCGCTCGCTCGAGGTCAGTAAAAACCAAGAACTCGTTTGCTAACGGACCGAGAAACGAGCGGGTTTCCTTTGCGGTTGCCGTGACAATCAGGCTGGTTCGCGTGGCCGAATCACCGAATGAGCGCAAGATACGAACGGCGGTATTGAGAATCCAAGAACTTTCGTTGGTGTACGGGTCAAGGACGACCGTTGCTAGATGAAAAGTAGTCAACCATTCGCCGAGAGCACGGGCTGGGTGGGCTTTTGTATCGAGCGCCAGGGGACTCAGGATGAGGTTCGGGGAAGGTATTACTGCCACAACGTAAACGGTAGCGCAAACAGGCTCTTTTCCCAGCACCCTTGAGGGGTTGGTGGAAGGAACTATGGTTGTTTTGATATGGCAAACAAACGTGCATCTATTTCCATGACCGATTCTGAGATCGCGGCTTATCTTGAGGAGCAGACGATTCTCAATATCGCATCAATCGGACCCACGGGCCACCCCCATATGGTTGCGATGTGGTACGTCGTGATGGATGAGAAGGTCACTTTTTGGACTTTTGGTTAGAGTCAAAAAATTGTCAACTTGCGCCGTGACAGCAAAATCACCGGTCTGGTTGAAAGTGGAGACACCTACGACCAGCTTAAAGGTCTTGAACTCGTCGGTTCAGCGACCATCGTTGACGACTATGACGCGGTTTTAGCTATCGGCAAAGCAGTCGGCTTGAAATACAACGGCGATGGAGCCATCAGTGATGCGGCATTGCCTTTCTTGGAAGCACAGGCGAAAAAGCGCTTGGGCATTCAAATAAATGTTGAGCAGGTTGTTTCATGGGATCACACCAAGATTGGTGGCGGTTACTAGTTGGTGTGTAGTCATGAGGCAGGCAAACAAAACGTAAATACAAGGGGGGACAGATGACAGGTTCACAGGACAATGTTCGTGCTGCTTTACTGCAGACAGACTGGACGGGTTCCAAGGACACGATGATTGACAAGCACGAGGCTGCCTGTCATGAGGCGTCGGCTCAAGGTGCTCAAGTGATGTGTTTTCAAGAACTTTTTTATGGTCCGTATTTTTGTCAAGTACAAGATGTTGAGTATTACGGCTATACCGAGTACATCCCAGATGGCCCAACAACTCAACGTTTTCAAAGTATCGCCCAGGAAACTGGCATGGTTCTTGTGTTGCCGATGTATGAAATCACTCAAGCCGGTGTCTATTACAACACCGCCGCAGTGATTGATGCTGATGGGAAATATCTAGGCAAATACCGCAAGCAGCACATCCCGCAGACGAAGGGATTCTGGGAAAAGTTTTATTTCAAGCCGGGCAATGGCGGTTACCCAGTCTTTGACACCGCAGTCGGAAAAGTCGGGGTGTATATCTGTTATGACCGTCACTTCCCCGAGGGGTGGCGAGCTCTTGGTCTCAATGGCGCGCAGATTGTTTTTAATCCTTCGGCGACGCATCGTGGTCTCAGCGAATATATCTGGAAAGTTGAGCAACCCGCTGCTGCGGTTGCCAACATTTATTATGTAGGTGCCATCAACCGCGTCGGCATTGAGCCTTTGGGGGAAAATGACTTCTACGGTCAGAGTTACTTTGTTGACCCTGAAGGAAAGTTTGTTGGTGCTCAGGGGGATCCCTATAAACCAGAACTGATCGTGCGCGATCTGGATATGAAAAAACTTCGCGAAGTGCGTGATCGCTGGGCTTTTTATCGAGATCGCCGTCCAGAGGCTTATGGAGATCTCACCGAGTTGTGAAACAGAGATTGCCGTTGCTAGTCACACACATATTGAGGGAGGCGTTATGCCAAAGGTATTAATCAAGAATGGATTGGTCATCTCATCCACCGGAGTGATTGCCAACGATGTTCTCATTGATGGAGAAAAAATCGCCGCGCTTGGAGCACCGGGCTGGTTCGCTTCTTCTGAACAAGGTTGCGATCGTGTCATTGATGCTGCTGGTAAATATGTCATTCCTGGTGGGGTGGACGTTCATACTCACATGGAGTTGCCTTTCGGAGGCACCTTTGCCTCGGTTACTTTTGAAACAGGCTCGCGAGCCGCAGCCTGGGGTGGCGTGACAACGATTATTGATATGGCTGTACAACGCTATGGTGAAAATGTTTTCGACGGCTTGGCCGAATGGCATCGCAAAGCCTCAGGTGAATGCGCTATCGACTACGCCT
>SYDZ01000140.1 GCA_005801025.1 Actinomycetota bacterium | reverse complement strand
GCTCGGCGTCGGAGTCGGTTGGCTCGAAGAGGAATTTGACGCTATCGGTGTGCCATTCGCCGATCGCGGTAAGCGCAATGACGACTACGTCGCAGCCATGCGCGCTCTGTGGACCCAAGAAAAAGCCAGCTACCATAGTGCGTACACCAACTTTGATGAGTGCATCATGCGCCCTCAACCAGTCAATGGCATGATTCCGATTCATATTGGCGGACATACCGATCTCGCGGCTCGACGCGCAGGGCGCTTGGGCGATGGTTTCTTCCCTGGCAAAGGAACACACGAACAATTGTCACGTTCATTTGATATCGCTCGCGATACAGCACGTCAATGTGGCCGTGATCCCGATGCAATCGAAATGACGACAGGTGGCAATGGCGCTATTGGACCAAATGCACTCAACGAAGTTAAGGGTTTATCTGATATCGGAGTTGCGCGAGTGATCGTGCCCTCGTTCTTGTTCTACCGCGATACTGCTGACGCGCTAGCGCGCTACGGTGATGAAGTCATCAGCAAAGTCAACTGATTCGCCTTTTGAGCCGCCACTCAGACCAACAGGGTTCTAGTGTCTTTATGTCATGTTGAAGATGCTCCGCACTAATCCCGATCTCCGCCACATATTTATTGCCCAGGTGATTTCATACCTTGGCGACTGGTTTAGTTTCGTCGCTCTTGTCGGTCTCGTCGATGATCTCACAGGCTCGAGTTTTCTTGTCTCATTGGTCATTGTCTCTTTTTCTTTGCCGTCATTTTTAGCCTCACCCATCGCTGGTTCTATGGCCGACCGCTTTGATCGACGACGTATCTTGATCTTTGTCTCCTGCACCCAAGCGATCGCCGCTCTCGGATTGTTGTTTGTCGGCAGTCGGACGGTGTGGATGGCTTTTCTCTTTCAGAGCACGGTGTCGGCATTGGCCGCGGTCATCAAACCATCCACCGAAGCAGCGATACCAAACCTCGTACGCGACGATGCTGAACTTGCCAAGGCAAACTCGTTATTTGGTTCAACATGGGGCGTCATGCTGGCTGTCGGAGCAGCGATCGGTGGAGTTTTCGCTTCGGTCTTTGGTCGCGACGCCGCCTTTATTGCTAATGCCATTTCATTTGTTTTGGCTGCGATCATGTTTGCTTCGGTACGTCAACCAATGCAGATGACGCGCGAGAAATCAGCAATCAATCAGCGCGTCAGACCGATCGCCGACATGCGTGAGGCGCTCGTCCATGCTCGTCGTGACCCAGTTTTATTGGCCCTCATCTTTTCTAAAACAACCTTCGCCATTGGGGCTGGAGTCGTGAGTCAACTCGCTGTTTTAGCCTCCGATGTTTTCAAGGGAGGAGATTCCTCACGCGGACTTTTGATCGCCGCCCGTGGAGTCGGAGCTGGGCTCGGTCCACTGTTGGCAGCGCGCTATACGGGTGGCGATATCAATAAAGTGCTCAAAGTTTGCGGTGTCTCCAGTCTGATTTTTAGTGGTTGCTATCTACTCGGCGCATGGATGCCCGCATTAATCCTGACAGCAGTCTTCATCACCATCGCCCACCTCGGCGGGGGTGCCCAATGGACGCTCAGCACCTACGGTGTACAACTCCGCTCCCCCGACCATGTGCGCGGTCGAATTCTTGCTGGTGACTTTGCACTCGTCACGCTCACACTCTCAGTGACCAGTGCTCTCGCTGGAATTGCTTCCGAGTTGCTCGGAGTACGCCAAGCCATCTCTGTCTTCGCTATCGCTGCAGCATTAGCAAGCGTTATCTACATCAAAGCGATACAGCGTCTGCGCAACTTACCGCAGCCTCAGATAAACGCTGGGCCCTAAGATCATTGGCCAGATTGGTAGCCATCTTGTTCATGACATAGGCGAAACCAATTTCCTTTTCAGGAAGTGCAAACGCAACTGATCCACCAGCACCCGGATGGCCAAACGAACCCGGTCCGCCGAACAAGGAAAAAGGACCGTGCACCATGAAACCCATGCCGAAAGTGGTTGGCATAATCAGACATGCATCGGGTTCATTTTCAGGGGTGACCAATGTGCGAGCCCTTTCAACGGTTGCCGATGCCAACAATCTCACTCCATCTACGTCGCCAATAGTTGCTGCGTAAATACGAGCCAATGAAGGAGCGTTTGTGATGCAGTTAGCTGCTGGGATCTCAGCAGCGTGAACGTCACGGCGATTAAAGGCGCCATTCACGCCAAAAGCACCGTTCAGGCTCAGTGCATGCCCACCTGCCGAGTTCGGTCCCATGAATTGTTCCATCATTGCTTTGAGAGCAGGATCCATATCTTCGGGAATCGAGTTGAGTCCACCGATCATCGGCGACACACGCGACTCTTGTGCTTCAGGCAACCCAATCCACAATTCTCCACCGACCTTACCAACGATTTCTTGCTGCACGAAAGTTCCGAGACTGCGATGTTGTGGATCAACTCGACGCACAAGTTCTCCAGCCAGCCAACCGTAGGTCAGTGCGTGATAGCCGTGATTTGTGCCGATCTCCCAACGAGGCTTGGTCGCGGCAAGTCGCGAAGTAACTGTTGACCAATCCAAAGCTTCCGCCAAAGAAATGTCACCGTCAACGGTGTACAAACCACACTGATGCGACAACAATTGCGCAACGGTGGCATCACCTTTACCAGCTTGCGCAAATTCTGGCCAGTAGGTACTGACCTTTTCATCGTACGACATCAACCCTCGCTCAACGCAGATCGCAACGGCGATAGCGGTGATGCCTTTGGTCGTGGAGAAAACTAGTTGCAGTGTGTCTTGGGTGTACGGCTCAGAAGCGGCTTCATCAAAGGCTCCACCCCATAAATCAACAACCTTCTGACCACGGTGATACACCGCGACGCCCGCTCCAACTTCCTCAGTGTTTTCTAAGTTGTCAACAAAGGCTTGGCGAACTTTTTCCCAACCTCGAGCAACCGTTCCCCCAAAAATAGCCATCAGCCGATCAACTCCTTCAGCGTCTCAATGTTGGCGATTGCGTTCGGACCGACAGGGTTGATTGACAACATGGTGACACCAGCCTCCTTGAATGAAGCAATACGTTCCTTGATGAAGCTCTTTGGTCCAACCAGGTTCGAGTTCGCCAGCATCTCACCAGGAACAGCTGCTGCAGCTTCTTCCTTCTTGCCCGCGAGATACAAATCCTGGATCTCAATGGCTTCTTTTTCGTAGCCGTATTTCTTACAAATCGTGTTATAAAAGTTTTTGTCACGAGCACCCATGCCGCCAATGTACAAGGCGGCATTTGGACGGCTGTAATCAAGAATTTTCTTTTGCGCGTCACCGGTCAATGCTTCGTCAATGGCCAGCATTCCACCAGCAGAAATTTCT
>SYDZ01000139.1 GCA_005801025.1 Actinomycetota bacterium | reverse complement strand
GGCACATAGCGTTCGCTCACTGGTTCGGCAGCAATGAACTGCATGATGGCACGCAGATCGTCGGGCGAAGGACGCGCTGGAATCTGTTGCTGCTCATCGCGAAACTTTCGAAGACCGCGCAAAATGATCTCACGAGCGAGAGCCTGCTGCTCGTCGTCGTAGCCACTCTGTGGATCTCGGAGTTTGAGTACATCAGGAATCAGACGCGGGTCAAGTAACGACAAATCGCCCGTTAGATGGGCCACCGTGCTCACCAAGGCAAGTAACTCAGCCTCCGCTAGATGTGTGATGATCTCGGCATCATGATCGGGCAATGGCGCGATCTGTCTATTCTTCCCCATGCTCAGAGCGTATTCGCCTCGTGCTGGGGGTCCCTTAGCGGGGGAAGTAAAACGCCTCAAACTTCAAGTTGAAAGGACGCAAGAAGTTCAAGAACGAGATCGTTGATCCGATCACGGATTGGACGGACCGCCTCAACGCCTTGACCAGCAGGGTCATCAAGTTTCCAGTCGAGGTATGTCTTACCCGGATAGAAGGGGCAACTGTCGCCGCAACCCATGGTGATCACGACATCACTCATTGCCACTGCTTCATCAGTCAACTTTTTGGGAGACGCTCCATTGGTATGAAGGTCAATGCCAAGTTCAGCCATCGCCTCAACAACCGCACTGTTGATTGAATCAGCGGGGGCCGTTCCAGCAGAGCGGACACCAACCGTGTCCCCAGCATGATGTTGCAACAGTGCCGCCGCCATCTGTGAGCGACCCGCATTGTGGATGCAGACAAAAAGAACTTCTGGTCGGGACTGAGTCACTTATCTTTGGCTTCTTCGTCTTGCGCAACGGGATAGAGAACTTTCACCAAGGCGTATGCCAACAGACCTCCGACAATTTGAGCGATTAAGAATCCTGGAATGGAGGATGGTTTGATACCAGCGAAGGAGTCTGACAACGAACGGGCGAAGTCAACGGCAGGATTGGCGAAACTTGTTGATGAAGTGAACCAATAGGCCCCACCAATCCAGACACCCACGGCATAGGGAACTGCGGAAGCACGACCACTGCGTACGATGCAAAAAATAATCAAGACCCAACCGATCGTGGCGATCACCTCGGAAAACCACAGTGCCCCCGAGGAGCGGTCTTTGGTTGAGAGATTGACAACATCCAATTCAAACATCAGGTTGGCGATCATCGCCCCGATACATCCGCCAGCGATTTGTACGAGTGAATAGAGAATTGTGTCACGCGTCGATAGACCGCCAAACAAACGCGTGACCATGGAGACGACTGGATTGAAGTGGGCTCCAGAAACTGGCCCAAGAGCCAAGATCAAGGCGATGAGTGCGCCAGCGGTGGCAGCCGCATTTTCGAGCAGTTGCAGACCCACATCATCGGGTGAGAGTCGCTGGGCCATGATGCCCGATCCGACGACGACGGCCACCAATAAGGCCGTGCCCACTGCCTCGGCTGTCAGTCGAGCGATAAGTGTGGGCTGAGTGATTTGTGGCACCCCAAGAGTCTGCCAAAAACCCTGACATACCTACGGTTTATTGAGCAGGAGAAAGTGAACGAGCGGTTAAAACGGGACTAACAGTTGTATCTCGCTCGTGCGTATCTGAGAGACTGAGACCGTGAGCGAATCAAAAGTGTCTGATATTTTCGACCCGACCGCGTGGCGCCAAGTAACAGACTTTCATTTCACCGACATCACCTATCACCGTTCAGTTGAACATGGCACGGTGCGCGTGGCTTTCAACCGTCCAGAAATCCGCAATGCCTTTCGCCCACACACCGTGGACGAACTCTTCTCCGCACTGGAGCATGCCCGCCAGAGCACCGATGTCGGGTGTGTTTTACTGACAGGTAATGGGCCCTCAGCAAAAGATGGCGGATGGGCTTTTTGTAGTGGAGGAGACCAACGAATTCGCGGGCGTGACGGATACCGCTACGCCGACGGCGAGACCGCCGAAAGTATCAATCCAGCGAAGAGTGGGCGCCTACACATTTTGGAGGTTCAGCGTCTCATTCGCTTCATGCCCAAGATTGTGATCTGCGTCGTACCAGGTTGGGCGGCTGGTGGCGGACACAGTTTGCATGTTGTCAGTGATCTCACATTGGCTAGTCAAGAACATGCCCGGTTTAAGCAGACTGACGCTGATGTAGCAAGTTTTGATGGTGGTTTTGGTTCGGCTTATCTAGCGCGACAAGTGGGGCAAAAGTTCGCTCGTGAGATTTTCTTCTTGGGGCGCGAGTACAGCGCTGATGAGGCCCACCGCATGGGTATGGTCAATGCCGTGGTGCCCCATCGTGAACTTGAGTCCACAGCCTTGCAGTGGGCCAAGGAAATCAACGCCAAAAGTCCGATGGCGCAACGAATGCTCAAGTTTTCCTTCAACATGATTGATGATGGTCTCGTCGGACAACAGATTTTTGCTGGAGAAGCAACGCGTCTGGCATACATGACCGATGAGGCTCAAGAGGGGCGCGAGTCTTTCTTAGAAAAGCGGGATCCCGACTGGGCGCCTTACCCGTGGTATTACTAATCATCTCGCCCGCTGCGGTTGCACGATGACACGACAACTCATTTTTGTTGACGACCCTAAAGACCCACGACTGAGTCGCTTTCGTTTGCGCGAGAGAGAACTTCGTCCACGTCATATCCCATCTCAAGTTTTCAAAAGTATGCAAATGGGTGAGGTTGAAAAAATCACACTCGGAATGTTCGTGGCTGAAGGCGACCTAGTTGTTGAGCGTGCTTTGGCGGCAGGTTGCGTGATGGTTGAGGCGCTGACCGATGCCACTAGTCCGACGGCTGTCGTTGAGAACATTGATCCAACGGTGCCAGTGTACGCGGCGACCCCCGAGGTGCGCAAGACATTGACTGGACTCGGTGTAGCGCTCGACATCATTGCCTTATTTGAGCGTCCCGCGCCACTCACACTCGCTGAGTTGCTGTCAACTGCGCATCATCTGCTGGTCGTCGAAGATGTCGACAACCCGACCAACATCGGAGCGATCGTACGCAGTGCAGCGGCATTCGGTGTGGACGGATTGATTCTTGATCGCAACAGCGCCGATCCTCTGGCGCGACGCGCTTTACGAGTGTCAATGGGCACGGCGTTTGCGATGCGCTATTGCCGTGTTGATGATGCTTCAGGTGTGCTCACAGAATTGCGCAACGCTGGATGCGTGGTATGCGGTTTGACACCACGCGCTGACGCCATTGATATTCGTGAAATCGGGGTTCAATTGCCAAACGATGCACGGGTAGCGATTGTTCTCGGATCGGAAAGAGCCGGCCTCTCCGACGCCGCTCTTGGAGCCGTGAGCCACATGGTGCGCATTGCGAAGGCGCCGGAGATTGATTCATTAAATGTCGCAGCAGCCGCAGCGGTGGCCTGCCACGCTCTCATCCGCCGATACTAAGACCGTGAGTGCGAGGCTGTTTTCACCTCACCTCCGCATCCATGGGTCGCAAATGCTCGGGTTTCACGGCAAACTGAAAACGTGACCGCGACTGCTGTACTCCTCCTCTCGTGCCCCGATCAGCGTGGAGTCGTCGCTGCGGTGGCTGATTTCATCGCTGTCCACGGTGGGAACATCGTCCACGCTGAGCAACATACCGATGATGTTGAGCGAGTGTTTTTTCAGCGTGTCGAATTTGAACTTGACGGCTTTTCTCTTGCGCGAAAAGAAATCCTGCCGGCCTTCGCCGAGGTTTCTTCACAGTTCGCAATGCACGCCGATCTTCGTTTTACTGACCACAAGCCACGCGTCGCCATCTTGGCCAGCAAACAGCCGCACTGCTTGTTTGATCTCCTCAGCCGCTGGCATTCAGGTGAGCTCCCTGCCGAGATCGTGGCTGTGATCAACAATCACCCCGATCACGCCAGCCTGGTTGAGCACATGGGTGTCCCCTATCTGCATCTTCCCGTGACACCGCAAACGAAAGCCACGCAAGAGCAAGAAGTTTTACAAGCCCTCAATGAGCACCGGGTAGACCTCGTCGTCCTGGCACGCTATATGCAGATCCTGTCACCGGCATTAGTCAATGCCTACCAATCACGGATCATCAATATTCATCACTCTTTCTTGCCCGCCTTC
>SYDZ01000138.1 GCA_005801025.1 Actinomycetota bacterium | reverse complement strand
CCCCATCGTCTCGGCACGTGTGGCGTGATGACCCGGTGGACGAACGGCACAAAACGCAGAATCTGCTTGTCCACTTTGCAAAGCGCGAATCGCCGTCAAACCTGCGCCAGCAGCCAGCGTCGCCGCAGTCCACGAACCACTTGAGGCACGAGTGTCGGGATCTAAACGACCTCCACCTTGTTGAACGACTTGCTCAATGCGATTCACATGATCTTGTGTATGAACCCTCAGTAACTGCTCCCGCGTCGCTGCCTGTGGCACAAGCGGAATCAAAGCTTCGCCTAGACCAGCCTCGTGGGCTCCATCTATCACCGCACCTAAACGCGCGGGACGTTCTTGATGTCGTGGGCCATTGAGATGATCAAGGTAGGCCTCGTGTGTGGCGAAGAGAATTGCCATTGCTGAGGACGCTAACAAAAACCACTTCGGGCGACTACCGTCAACAGGGTGATAGGTGCCTTTCGACGATCAAAAAGCGCCGCTCGACCGCGTTTACTCGATGATGGACATATCTCGGCGCGCGTCCGACATTGGCCAGGACGACCAGATATCGCCCACTTGGTCCTCGTTGATCACACCATTGCCCCATCAACTTCATCGCTCCATGAGTGGATGAATACCTTGCGCGCCGAGGGATACAGATCCATTCGCACCGGAGCCCTGTCGGGCGAAGCCGCTAAGCAATTTGAAGTGATGAATTTTTACCAGATTCAGCAATTAGCGCTACTACGTTTGGGCGCTTCAACACCCAGCAAGATTGGCGACCCCGTGCCACATCATGAAATGCGCGCCTTGCGCTCAGTTCGCTCAATGGACACAGCGGCGCGCATCGACCAAGAAGCATTTGACTTTGGCTGGCAACTTGATGCGCTAGGCATACGCGAAGCCTGCCGAGCGACACCGGCCCACCGCATCCGCCTCGCTCTCACCTCAACCGACGAACCCGTTGGCTACATGATCACAGGGCGCAATCGTTCTGCTGGTTTCATTCAGAGGTTGGCAGTCTTACCAACACACGCTGGTCAAGGTGTCGCCACCTCGTTATTACAGGACGGTTTACGGTGGTTGAGCAAATCTGGGGTCAGCGATATTTTAGTAAACACCCATCTGGACAACCAACGAGCTTTAGATTTGTACAATCGGTTGGGATTCGCAACACTTCCTGAAACTCTGCGAGTTATGCAGTGGGACGCGTCGGTTGAGCCATGAATAGCCGCCTGCTCCTCGCTTGTTGCATCTTCGGGTTGAGTTTGACGGGGATCCAAAACCCAGTGCCGGCATCAGCCGCCAATACTCGATCGATTAACAGTGTGATCAGCCAGGACCAATTTGTACCTGGCTTTGAAGGAAGTATTTTTACTGTCTCTCTATCTCTCAGCGGTAGTGACACGGAGAGCGGTGAATCCACAAAGATAGTGGTCACCTCTTATCGGCCAGTCAAAACTCGCCAAGATGTGCGGGATGCCGTTAACGACTTGCTTCCTCAAACTATTGACACCGTTGTCATCGACATCTCGTCTCTGTATGACCCGATCACTGGACGCGTCAATCTTGCTATTCCTATTGAAATCAACACCCGGACAACGAATGCTTTACAAATGTCAGCCACTGGCCTGTACCCAATCACGATTGGATTACAACGGGGCAGAACCGTGGTTAGTCAATTGGTGACTTTTGTTGAACGTCTTGGTGCACAACTCACGATGCCCAACACCCAAGACGATGTGCGGGTGGCGTTAATTGGCTCATTAGACGGAGATGTCACTCGGCAAAATGACTCATCAACACTGATCAGCAACAACGACCGCGCATCAGTTGCACAAACTATTGCATCGCTGGAAGATTTGCCGACTACTCCGATCACCCTGGCCATACGCCCAGAGTTCATTGAAGGACTTGATCGTTCGACACTTGAAGATGGCGATCTTTTGGTTCGCCTGCAGTCGACACAGTCTCTCAATATTCTCAGCAATACATATGTTGATGTCAATCAAGAAATCACAGGACAATCTGAGTCGATCTTTACTGACCAATTACGCCTGGGTGAAGATACTCTACGACGGCTTTTGCCAACCTATCGAGCAACCCGCGACATCTGGTTCCAGCAAACACCATTGCTGAGTGGTGGAGCGCAAATATTACGGAACCTAGGCTTTCGCAACATCGTCATGCTAAAAACAGCCTCACCAGAAACCAACGGTGCAGATGGTGATCGTCCTCCGAGTGGCCTTGTTGACTTGCAGTTGCCCGACGGTGGAGTCATTGATGCCGCCTTTGTTGACATAGAACTAAGTGCAGCCCTCACTCGCGGTTCACAAAATCCACGCGGTGGCGCGTACCTCGTTGCTCAGCAGATATTGGCCGAACTGAAGATGATGCGTTCTGAGTTACACGCTGACAATTTATCCACTTCCGATCGCGGTGTCATTCTCAGCACGGACTCTGGAGTGTTGCCATCAACAGCCATGCTGACTGCGTTGAGAGCAACTCTTAACGCAAACTCGGACATCACCATCGTTTCCCTTGGCGATTTATTGAGCACTATGACCCATGAAGTCAAAGACGGCTCGCGCCTCACCCTGGACCTTGCACAAGATGCAGACATTCCATCAAACAGTCATCAACTTTTTACGCAAACTCAGGAACGAGTTGACGCCTACATCTCAATGCTGGCACCTGGCGATGCGCAGGTAACACAATGGAAAGACTTGTTGAGCGTTATGCCAGCGCGCACTCTCAGTAGCACACAGCGACAGTCCTATGCCGATGCTATTTGGTTGCAGATTTTTCTCTTAGGGGCAGCCATCTCCACCCCAACCTCAACCACCTTTACCCTTGGTGGCCGAGAAAGTTCGCTACGAATCTCACTGCGCAATGACAATGACTACGACGTGCGAGTACGAGTACGACTCACGAGTTCAAAACTCGCCTTTTCCGCTGAAGAGCAAATTGTTCTGCTACCCGCTGGGGTGACGACATCAATTGAGGTTCCGGTCAAGGCAAAGAGCAACGGAAGTTTTCCTGTCAGTCTGCAGTTATTCAGCCCGAGTGGGGACGTAGCTGTCGGTCGCTCGATCACCCTAACGGCACGAGTCAATGCGCTTGCAGGATTAGGTCAGTTAGTCACGGGTCTGGCACTACTACTTTTGATCATTTGGTGGGCATTTCACCTGCGTAGAGCCTCGGGACGAAAGCCAAATCTCACACGCTCCGCCTGACACCGCGACTCATACTCATACTGCCTCAGCGGACTAATCTCTCCATGTGGCCTCCTACGTACGAATTATTACCGACAGTGCCTGCGACTTACCCGACGCTCTCGTGCAACAACTTGGCATCGAAGTCGTTCCCCTCTTTATTCGTTTCGGTGACGATGAACTGATTGAT
>SYDZ01000137.1 GCA_005801025.1 Actinomycetota bacterium | reverse complement strand
GCAATTAGCAGGTTCTGCTGATGCTCCATTCGCTGGTCGCGACAAAGAGATCAAGGAAGCTGTTCGCAGCCTCACCAAACAGTTGGTGCGCAAGCGGGTCGTTGAAGACGGCATCCGCATTGACGGTCGCGGACCACGCGACCTTCGTCCAGTTTCGGCCGAAGTAGGTGTTCTGCGCACAGCGCACGGTTCTGGATTGTTCCAGCGTGGAGAAACTCAAGTGATGAATGTGACAACTTTGGCCATGCCCCGCATGAACCAGATGCTTGACACTTTGTCGCCAGTGAACTCTAAGCGCTATATGCACCACTACAACATGGCCCCATGGGCTAACGGTGAAACCGGTCGCGTGGGTACGCCTAAGCGTCGGGAAATCGGACACGGTGTTTTGGCTGAGCGAGCATTATTGCCAGTCGTTCCTAACCAAGATGACTTCGCTTATGCGTTGCGTTTGGTGAGTGAAGTGATGAGTTCAAACGGCTCCACATCAATGGCCGCAGTCTGCTCAAGCAGCCTGTCGTTGATGGATGCTGGTGTGCCGATCAAGGCAGCTGTTGCAGGTATCGCCATGGGACTCATCTACGCCGAGGGTAAGTACCTCAGCCTGACTGACATTCTGGGAGCCGAAGATGCTTTCGGTGACATGGACTTCAAGGTTGCCGGAACTGCGGAAGTCGTGACTGCATTGCAACTCGACACCAAGATTGATGGCATTCCCGCCGATGTCTTGGCAGCGGCTTTGCAGCAGGCCAAAGAAGCTCGGATGAAAATTCTTGAGGTCATGAACGCAGCAATTTCTCAGGGCCGTGACACCGTGGCAGAGACTGCTCCAAAGATTATTTCAATCACCATTCCGATGGACAAGATCGGCGAAGTCATTGGGCCAAAGGGCAAGGTCATCAACACCATCCAGCAAGAAACTGGCGCCGACATTGCTGTCGACGACGATGGAGTTGTCGGCATTGTGACGATCGGTGCTGTCGAAGCATGGAGAATGGAAGATGCCAAGGCTCGTATTTTGGCAATCGTCGATCCTCCTAAGGCAGAACTCGGTGCGATCTACAATGGGCGCGTTGTCAGCATCACTAAGTTCGGTGCATTCGTCAACATCCTTCCTGGTCGTGATGGTCTGATTCACATCTCGAAGCTCGGTGGTGGCAAGCGCATCAACAACGTGGAAGATGTTTTGACCCTCGGTCAGGAAATTGAAGTTCGCGTTGAGGACATTGACGACAAGGGCAAGGTCAGTTTGACTTTGGCTGGCGACCCACCGGTTGCTGCTTCAGCCCCAGCGGCATCGGCACCTCGTGCTGCTGCTCCTGCAACTGGTCCTGTGACTGTCAGTTTCGATGACGCTTTCGACAGCGAGATCAGTAGTGAACTCGGTGACCTCGGCCCCGGTGGCGAAGCTGGTGGCTCGGAGCGGGCCCCCCGTGACGACCGTGGTGGCCGTGGCGGAAATGACCGCGGTCCCCGCCGTCACCGCTGATTCACCAACCAATAACTGAGTAACGACAGGATCCCGATCTCGAAAGAGACGGGAGCCTGCCTCTTTCTAGGGTTTATGATCAAGGTATGGCTGATTCAAAAATTCGCGTCGGAGTATTTGGTGCCGGTGGGCGCATGGGGGCAACCGTGTGCGATGCAGTCATAGCCGACCCCGACCTCGAATTAGTGGCCGCAGTTGACCCCGCGCGTGTGGGCACAGTCATCCACGGAATCTCCATCGCTGCTGACCCGCGCGCTCTGGCCGATGCTGGTGTGCAAGTAGCCGTTGACTTCACTATTGCTGCTGCCTCACGTACAAATTTGCAGTGGTGCGCATTGCATGGTGTCCACGCAGTCGTCGGAACAACCGGATTCACTGATGCTGACATCGCTGGTTTTCGTTCTGTCTTTAGTTCATCAAACTGTCTGATCGCCGCCAACTTCGCGATTAGTGCAGTGCTGATGATGAAGTTCGCCGAGATGGCTTCACCATGGTTCGAGACTGCTGAAATCATTGAGTTGCATCACGACAATAAAGCCGATGCCCCAAGTGGAACGGCCGTCGCAACGGCCAATCGCATGGCAACTGCATCAAGTGAATGGGCTTCTGACCCGACGACTCATGAAGTGATTCCAGGTGCACGCGGAGGCAAAGGCGCCGCCGATATCCGCGTACATTCGGTCCGCATGCGCGGCATGGTGGCTCACCAAGAAGTGATTTTGGGTGCAGCGGGACAAACGCTGACCATTCGTCAAGACAGTTATGACCGAGTGAGTTTTATGCCAGGTGTGGTCTTGGCCTGCAAAAAGATTGCTGACCTGCCAGGCGTGACGATGGGTCTTGAACCCGCGTTAGGTTTTTAATTTTTGAAAAGAATGTGAATCCTGCCGGTGTGGAGTCCGAAAATTAGTGTTATCGTTTTATATAACACTCAACGAGTCCACAATGAGGGGTTTTATGGAACAGGCAGCAAGGTCTCAACCGAAGAGCGGTCAATGGGTCGTGAAGAGAATCAGACAAATTTCCGAACTTTCTAAGCGTGAAATCGCGCGCCGTGCACAAACGACTCCGGCAGCGTTAGTTGAGTATGAATCAGGTCGTCGTTCACCCTCGCTGTCTTCTTTGTATCGAATCGCTGATGCTTGTGATCTCGAGGTCCAGATCACCTTCCGCCGTAAAAATCCAGCGCTCAATCGAGAAGTGTGTGGTGAGCGACTTGCGCAGGTATTGCATCTTGCTGACGCATTGCCGAAACGACCAGCTGCCGCACAATCCGCGAAAGCTCAGTACGTTTCGTGATTTCGCTCGTTGATCGCATTTTGACGATTCACCGATTACTTGACGAAGCAGATGTGGGTCATGCGTTTGGAGGAGCGTTAGCCCTTGCCTACTGCACGGGGGAACCTCGAGCAACTCGCGACATTGACATCAATATATTTCTGCCAGCCGAACACGTATCAGTCGTCCAAAAGGCGCTCCACTCGGTGATTGAATTCACTGATAGTCAACTCAGATATTTGAAGGCGGAAGGTCAGACCAGAGTTTTTTGGGATGAGACGCCCGTCGATCTGTTCTTCAATGTGTCAGATCTTCATCAGCACATGAGTTTGAAAACATCACAAGGCATTTTGAACGGAGTAGAAATTCCGGTCCTGTCAGCAGAATTTCTCGCAATTTTCAAAGCAATGTTTAATCGGACCAAAGACTGGGCCGACCTTGAAGCCATGGTCGAAGCGGGCAGCTTCAACAGTGATTTCGTGGTGAGTCAACTGGTCGATTTACTTGGAGCTCAGAACGCTCGGATTGAGCGACTCAGTCGGCTGGTTGCCAAGTCGTAGTACCTAGTCGTCATGGCCCGATGTCTTAGAGGTGCTCAAGAACGATTTCACAAGCACTGACGGTGATCCCGCCGCCTTCTTCAACATTGAGTTCGGTGATGACACCATTTTCAATAACTGCCGAGTAGCGCTGTGAACGTGATCCAAGTCCGAAGCCTGAACCGTCCATAGCAAGTCCCATAGCGGCAGTGAAGACACCAGAACCATCGGCGAGCATGACGATGCCTTCGGCGCCACTGCTCTTGCCCCATTGATCCATCACCCAAGGATCATTGACGCTGACACAGGCGATGGTGTCAACTCCTTTGGCGCGAAGGGCAGCCTGATTCTTGACATAACCAGGCAAGTGCACCATTGAGCAGCCGGGTGTAAATGCTCCGGGTACGGCGAACAGAACAACTTTTCCTTTGCCCAATACATCAATCGAGTTGACGGGGGAAGGCATGCCGTTGTCACCGAGAACGTGCAACGTGACGTTGGGGATTTGGTTTCCTACTGAAATGGTCATGAAGTTTCCTTTGTTTAGTTATTGACTGAGATACTGTTTATTGCTCGGTAGGTGTGCGATCACTGTTCGCTTGGGTGCTCAGGATCCTTATGTATCGTAGAGGTTCTGTTGCGGTTTCTGCGAGCGGACTGCAGGAAAGAAAGAGCAAACAACCCACCGACGACGTACCATTGATACTCCTCTATCCATTGGAGAAATGATCTGATTTGATCCTCAAAGGCTTTGCCCCCTGCCCACATCACCGCCAGGCGAATGGCGATACCAGTGGCGAGGAGCGAGGCATATTTGATCGGCGCAATGCGGCGATGACCAGCCATCATCCACACCAAATTTGACCCACAGAAAAAAATGATCACTAACCAACCAGCGCGGTCCAAGGCCTGAGCGAACCAGCGGTAAATCGCAGGCAATTCACCGACCTGCTTTTC
>SYDZ01000136.1 GCA_005801025.1 Actinomycetota bacterium | reverse complement strand
GGTGTAGTTGTTGCGGTGTTCTTCAAGCATGAAACGGAATTCCCACATCGAATCAAACACCTCGCGAGTCAGGATTGCTGGTGCGACGACCACGACTGGTGGGGCGACTGGTTTGCCGTCGTCTGGTATTGGTGCGGTTGCTTTGAACGTGACTGCTGTTGAAGGGTTTGATGCGGGTGGTTACGGGTTTGTGACGGTGTATCCGTGCGATTCATTGAGTACTACTGTTCCCGATGCATCGAATCTGAATTTTGCTGGTGGTCAGACAATTCCGAATGCGGTGATTGCTCCGGTGTCGGCTGATGGTTATGTGTGTTTCAGTGTGTACGGAAACATCGATCTGCTTGTCGATGCGAGCGGCTATTTCTCATGAGATCCTTTTCACCTATTGCACAATTCATTGCACAACTAGCTGAGACATCCGAAGACTGAGCGAGATCAGTGGAGAAACGAGAACAGAAATTCTAGACAGGCAGATCTTGTCAAGTCGAATTTGGACAGGTTTCAGTCTTTTCCTAAACCGCAGGTTGCGTGTTTGTTGAAAAGTTAGAGAAGTGATCTAGACATTGCCTTTACGTTGACGGCCCATTTCGCGATCGATATCGCGTTGGGCATCTTTCTTGGCCAGTGCCTGACGCTTATCGCCTTTGGTGCGACCCTGAGCAAGCGCAAGTTCAACCTTGGCCCGCCCATCTTTGAAATACAAACTGAGCGGAATGAGTGCCAAGCGTTCTTGACCAACGCGAGCCGAGAGGCGGGCGATCTCGCTGCGATTGAGCAGTAATTTGCGCGGTCGGTTGGGGTCGTGGGCCCCCACGCCATGGGCGAACTTGTAGGGCGAGATGTGCATCCCCTCGATCCATATTTCGCCATCGTGGAAACGGGCGTAAGTGTCAACGATTTGGACATGTCCATCACGCAGGCTTTTGACCTCGCTACCTTGCAGCATGATGCCAGCTTCGACGACATCCAAAATGGTGTAGTCGTGGCGCGCCTTGCGATTGCTGGCGATGAGCTTGGTGCCGGTGGCGGACATAGTGCTTTCAGGCTACGCCTTGGGCGTCAGGGCGATACCCTGCAGGGAGTGGAAGCAACTGGTGACGCACTGCGTGAAGAACTCTTCGTCACCCCTGAGGTGTATGAGGCGATGTCCGTTTTGGCTGTGGCCGAGTATCCGCTTGAAGCCTGTGGGTTGATGGCGGGGGAGCCTGGCTCAAACCGCATCACGCGGTTTTTCCCCTGTCGCAACATTGAGCAGTCAGCGCGGATTTACACCATTGACCCAGTCGATCACCTACGGGCAGAACGCACAGCCGAAGATGCCGGACTTGAAATCAGGGGCGTGATGCATAGCCATACCCATACCGAGGCCTTCCCCAGTGCGACGGATGTGTCAGCGGCTCCCGACCCGCATTGGCACTATTTGATTGTCACGCTGAAAAGAGAAAAGCCAGAGATGCGCACCTATCGCATCGTCAAAGACCTGATTGCAGAGGTCACAGTCAAAATTCTGAGGTAATTGAGGCTTATGTTCTCATTTCCCCGAGGATTCATTAGAATCCCGAGTGACTTAGTAGGGAATTCACCCTGCGGTGGCAAAGATGGAGGTGAGTATGGTTCCGTTTGAAAATGTGATTGATCTCATTGGCAACACCCCGCTCGTTGACGTCAGCTGTTTGTCGCCCAATCCCAAGGTTCGTATTTTGGCGAAATTGGAGAATCACAATCCCTTTGGTTCGGTGAAGGATCGCATCGCTAAATCAATGATTGAAGATGCCGAAAAGAATGGCCGTTTGGTGCCAGGCCAAACCATCATCGAGCCATCCTCGGGGAATACGGGCATTGCCTTGGCAGCGATCGCTCAGGTGCGGGGCTACCCGATCAAGATTTTGATGCCGACAAGCGTGTCCATTGAGCGTCGCCAGATGCTTGATATTTTTGGTGCAGAAGTGATTTTGACTCCGGGTGCCGAAGGTTCAAATGGAGCCGTCTTGCGCGCCATTGAAATGTCCAAGCAGAATCCTGAATGGTGTTTCTTGTATCAGTACGCCAATGATGCCAATGCTCGTGCCCACTACGAAGGTACTGGACCCGAAATTTTGCGGGATTGCCCGGAAATCACCCACTTTGTTGCAGGTCTCGGAACCAGCGGAACTTTGATGGGCACTGGGCGCTATCTCAAGGAGAATAAGACTGGGGTCAAGATCATCGCCGTTGAGCCACCACTAGGTGAAAGCGTGGAAGGATTGCGAAACCTCGATGAGGGTTATGTCCCACCGTTGTTTGACAATTGGCATGGCTTCGACATTCTTGATCGCAAGCGCGTTGTGCGTCCACGTGAATCCATTGAATGGACACGTCGCATGGTTCGTGAATGTGGCATCTTCTCGGGTATCTCAGCCGGAGCGGCGTTGGCTGGTGTGGCCAAAGTTGCCAGTGAGATCGATGAAGGCACGATTGTGTTTATCGTCTGCGATGGTGGCTGGAAGTATCTCTCGACCGGGGCCTACACCGACGATTTGGATGAGGCTGAAGCCCGCGCCGAAAAGATCATTTACTTCTAATTTTCAGGGTGAAATGCGGATGTCACGAGTGATGATCCGCAAAATGGTGTGATCGTCCCCGTTCTAAAGCGCACACCCCTGCGGTACTGTTTCGTTCAGTGAATATGGAAAAAAGTAAGAAATCAGCTGCACGATCTCGCCGAGATACTCGTCGACGCTTTGAGCAGTGGGTGCAAAATCCTGGGTGCGGGGCAAATCTTGTGTCGGCCGTGCACAACGTCAAAATGGGGGCCGTCGCTCGGCGTGAGAATCCGCAGGCGCCTCAGGAAGGACAGTCAGTTTTCGCTTTAGCCCGTGGTAACAATTTTGAATCTAGCCTTGTCCGTGATGGTGCAAAAGTTCTCCTTGCAGCAATGCACAAAGTTGGACTCTTAAAAAAAACCGAAAAATCATTTCTCGATTTTCGTACGTCAGTCAACGGTGGACCTCTCGCCGATTTAGATGAGGCAATCAAAAAATCTGAAAAGTTACTTGTATCTTTAGCGGACGCATCAACTTTTCGGGGCGTTGTCTCAAGTCTGACATTGCGAATTCCCAAAGGTGTCATGCTCCCCGAGGCAACGCTGATCATTGATGTGGTGTGTATTAAAGACAATCCCGAGAAAGATGCTGGCGCCATTATTTCTGTCGGTGAAGTCAAGACATATCCCGACCGTGGCGGCTATACATCCAAATCCGATCTAGCCACAGCCCGTGCCCAGATGGGACTGTATGTCCACGCTCTTGAACTAGTTCTAGAAAAACTTGGTATGAGCACGTCTCTTGGCTTGAGTAAAGAAGGCTTTCTGATTCTCACCTATCCGGGCTCAAATCAACCGCGGATCAGAATGGGTGAAGATCTGCGATTCCAAGCAGAGCGGGCCAAGCGCGGATTTGAGTTGATGGGAGAGTCCGCTGAACGCATGCCTGACATCATCGGTGTGGGCGAGGATGAAGAAGATTTGGACATGATTAATGAAGTATTGAAAGCCCCTGTGGCCTTTAGCGATACTTGCTTATCATTTTGCGCGCGCTCCGAAGCGTGCTTCAATCGTGCGATGGCCGAGGGAAACGGCGCGGTACTCGGTGATGAGGTTGCGCGATTTCTTGGTGGCTTAAGTTTGTCGCGCGTTGATGAGTTGCTTGACGGAGCCAAGGCTAAAAATTCCGCAGAGCGTGATTTTCTCTCTCAGATGAAAAGCCCGATTGTTGGTTTTTCGTGAGCGGCGAATTAGAAACTATTCGTCGTATCACTGCTTGGCACGTGGGTTCGGCGCTTCCGCGTGGTGAAGTCATTAACGTTCATGTCGCTGACAACGATGAAATATTGATCCTGTCATTCGTGCGTATGGGAGGCGAGTCCTTGCCGTGGGGAGTTGCTCTCGGCCTCATGGGCGAAGAAGCAGAGTTCTTTAGTGTCGCGGATCCCCGTAACCGTGATTTGGTAGCAACAAGTTTGATTGAGGTGGCGAAGCGAGTCTTGAGTCACTTTGGTCATCCCGACTTCACCG
>SYDZ01000135.1 GCA_005801025.1 Actinomycetota bacterium | reverse complement strand
GCAATTCGTCCGACCAACTGATCAGCTACACCTTGAGCAATCAAAGCCGCATCAAGTTCAGGAGACTTAATCTCCACGATATTCAGTTGTACTTTAATGTTGCCAGTGAGGGCAGTTAAACCAAGACGAAGTTCATCTGCCTTGGCACCCTTACGACCGATCACGATTCCGGGACGAGCAGTATGAATGTCGACCTTGAGGGTCTCTCCACGCTTGCGCTCAACTTCAATGCGCGAAATCGCTGCATCTGGAAGTGACTCCATGACGTAGGCACGGATCTTCCAGTCTTCGGTGAGATATTCCTTGAAATCGCGCTCACTAAACCAGCGACTCTTCCAGTCGGTGGTAATGCCCAAGCGGAAGCCGTACGGATTGACTTTTTGGCCCATCAGTTTGTCTCCTCGGCCTCGGGTGCTGCAGTTTCAATTGACGTAGTCTCCACAGCAGTTGCCTTGATCGTGGTTTCTTCGATATTCGCTTCCTCAGTCGCCACTTCTTCAACTGAAGTATCTACCGCATCATCAGAACGCTTGGTGCGGCTTGCTTGGACGCGAGCCCGACGATCAGCAACGCCACCACTGCGAGTTGCCCGACGACCGCTTACGGCGCGTTCGCGGCGAGCCTGAACAATCCGCAACAGTTCGCTGTCAATCACACCAAGAACAATCGTGATATGGCAGGTGCGCTTGTTGATCCGAGTCGCACGACCTTTGGCACGTGGCTTAAAGCGACGCAAGGTCGGACCATCGTCGGCATAGCAAGCCTTGATGTACAGAGTGTCAGCGTCAAGACCATCATTATTCACTGCGTTAGCAACAGCTGATGCCAATACTTTGCGAATCACGCGGGCTGCTTCACGCTCCGTGAACTGCAAAACCTGATCAGCGATGACGACATCGCGTCCCCGAACAAGATTGAGCACAACGCGTGCTTTGGATGCCGACATGCGCGAACCGCGCACACTGGCTCGAGTTCCGGTGCGCTCGCCGGCAATAAAGGAGCGCTCGTTTAGCTTGGGACCAGTCATTACTTGCGACCCTTCACGTTTTTCTCTTGACCTGCGTGATATTTGAAGGTACGAGTCGGTGAGAACTCACCAAGCTTGTGACCAACCATTGATTCAGTGACATACACCGGTACATGCTTTCGACCGTCATGCACGGCAATGGTGTGACCCACCATGTCGGGAATGATCGTCGAACGACGACTCCAAGTCTTGATGACTTTTTTTTCATTGGCAGCGTTCAATGCGTCCACCTTTTTCACGAGGTGGTCATCAACGAACGGACCCTTTTTTAAGCTACGAGACATCTAATGCACCAATCCTTTACCGGCGGCCCTTGCCGGAACGACGACGACGAACAATCAACTTCTGTGATGCCTTCTTACCGTCACGAGTACGGCTTTCTGGCTTGCCCCACGGCGACACGGGAGGACGACCACCCGAGGTTTTACCTTCGCCACCACCAAGAGGGTGGTCAACCGGGTTCTTGGCGACACCGCGGGTTTGTGGGCGAACGCCCTTCCAACGGTTACGACCAGCTTTACCGATCTTGATGAGTTCGTGTTCGGCATTGCCGACTTCTCCGACAGTGGCGCGGCAGTCAATCAGCACGCGACGCATTTCTGTTGAAGGTAAACGAAGTGTGGCGTAGTCGCCATCTTTAGCTACTAACTGCACACCAACACCAGCCGAACGGGCCATCTTGCCACCTTGACCGGGGCGTAACTCAACGTTGTGAACGACGGTACCAACAGGCATGTAGCGCAATGGCAAGGCGTTACCCGGCTTGATGTCTGCCTTTGGGCCGTTGGAAACATGATCGCCAACATTCATGCCCTTGGGAGCAAGGATGTATGCTTTTTCGCCGTCTGCGTAATGCAACAAGGCAATACGGCAAGTGCGGTTTGGGTCATACTCAATCGTCACAACCTTGGCCGTGATGCCGTCTTTGTTGCGCTTGAAATCAATCATTCGGTATTGCTGCTTATGACCTCCACCGCGATGACGCGATGTCTTGCGACCATAGGCATTACGACCACCAGTCTTCGGCTTGCTCGTGAGCAATGACTTTTCTGGTGTCGTTGAAGTGATCTCGGAGAAATCTGACGAGGTCTGGAAACGACGACCTGCAGATGTTGGCTTACGTTTACGAATTCCCATGACGTGATGCCTCAGTTGTTCTCGAACAGTGGGATTTCATTCCCAGCAGCCAAAGTGACGATTGCGCGCTTGGTACCAGGGCGACGACCGGGGCGATTAGTGCCTCGAGTGCGCTGGAGTTTGCCCGCACGGTTGAGCGTGTTGACTTTTGTGACCTTGACGCCCCAGATTGCCTCGACAGCGTCGTGGATCTCGGGCTTTGATGCATCCACATGAACGTTGAAGGTGTACACGCCAGTCTCAATAAGGGCGTAACTCTTCTCCGACACGATGGGGGCGATGATGATGTCGCGTGGATCTTTCATCACTGACCGTCCTTGCTGGCTCCGGGCAATGAGCCCTGTGAGAACACGATGTTGTCGTTGCACAACACGTCATAAGCGTTGAGTTCGCTGATTTCAATGAGTTGCACTTCGGGGAGATTGCGGAATGAACGAATCGCATTGAGTTCGTCGCGGCGCACCACAATCAATGTGCGACCATCAAGATTCAATGCATTCAGCGCTTCAACAGCTGCTGACGTCTTGGGTGCATCAAACTTCCAAGCATCAATGACGATGACTTTGCCTTCCATGGCACGATCTGACAACGCCGATTGCAAAGCAATCTTGATCATCTTCTTAGGAGTCTTTTGCGAATACTTGCGGGGCTTTGGTCCATGAGCCACACCACCACCAGAGAAATGAGGTGAGTTGGTCGAACCCTGACGAGCGCTACCAGTTCCCTTTTGCTTGAGTGGCTTCTTTCCACCACCAGAAACCTCGGCGCGAGTCTTTGTGCTCTGTGTCCCAGCACGCCGATGAGCAAGTTGTGCAGTGACGACTTGGTGCATCACTGGAACATTTGGCTGACGACCGAAATCGTCATCGCTTAAAGCAACACTGCCGACATCTTTGCCAGCCTGATTCTTGACTTTCAACGAAGGCATCAGGTCACTTTCCCTTCACCGCGTTGCGCACAATGACAACGCCGCCATTTGGGCCCGGTACCGAACCACGAACTAATAACAAACCGCGCTCGGCGTCGGCCTCAACAACTTCAAGATTCAAAGTGGTGACTTGCTCATGACCCATGTGTCCGGCCATCTTCAGACCTTTGAGAACACGACCTGGGTACGAGGCCGAACCAATAGAACCAGGAGCACGGTGGTGCTTGTGGTTACCGTGACTGGCACCCTGACCGCGGAAGTTGTGACGCTTCATACCGCCGGCAAAACCCTTACCGCGACTCATTGCAGTGACATCAACCTTTTGGCCTTTGACGAATTGATCCGCAGTGATCTCTCCGCCAACTTCAAAACCTTCAACACTCTCAAGACGCAATTCAACGAGTCGACGACCGGCTTCAACATTTGCTTTCGCAAAATGCCCAGCATCGGGCTTGGACAATTTCTTTACGTCCTTGTGCCCATAGGTAACTTGCAGCGCATCGTAACCGTCGCGCTCGGACGTTTTGATTTGCACGATGCGAACTGTTTCAACACGAAGCACAGTGACGGGAACGACGCGATTGTCGTCAGCCCATACCTGTGTCATGCCGAGCTTCTCGCCGACGATCGCTTTCTTTGCCATAAGGCAGCCTCTTCATCCAGCCAGTTTCCTGGCGCCTTCGATTTGACTTTGCGTGTCCTGCGGGGAACCGCCGTTCACGCAAATGCTCCGAAGACCTTGCGATCAACGGAGCATTGGTTCGGTTGTTGCCATGTGGTCCCCAGCGGGCTGGGCTCACATAGACATCGATTGCAGCGAACAGACAAAAGTCCGTTTCGCACGAGGTGAGAACCCTACCGTCGGATTTCCCCGAACCCACACGCACCGCCTGCTTATTCATGCAAAGATCCTGCTTTTTAGCAAAACCTGCGATCGGCAGAGAGGCGAAATCTCAAAGTTATCCACAGGCTACCAGATTTTTGCCAGATGGCACCTGCTGACATGGGGAGAAAAGTCTATTAATGACCATTAAGCAGGTCTTTTGTGGAAAAACCAGCCTTAAGGCCAAATTTTGAGCGCCGCAAACAGCAAACCATGCAAAGCAACCATCAGCGACATCATTGCGATATTCGAATTTCGCAGGTTTTGATGCATTTCAGAGCGTAATTCAGCAAATTTCGTATCCACACGAGCAAAACCTAACGCCATCTCCGCCCGCACACTGCCAAACTCAGCATCCACACGAGCAAAACCCAACGCCATCTCCGCCCGAACACTGCCAAACTCAGCATGCATCTCCGCCCGCACACTGCCAAACTCAGCATGCATCTCCGCCCGAGTAGCCAATTCAGACACATCGAAAGGCGGGACGAGGCTCATGAGGTCGTCAGCAAAACCTTCATCAAAATGATCGGCCAAGCGATGTCTGACTGTGAATCTAGTTTTTTCATCACTCGTCATTGTGCGCCCTTTCCTACAACATTGCAATCTGTTTCAGGAAATGTGGGAGTTCAACAGTCGGAAACGGTGAAGCAGGCAATCTTTAGGGAAACCTTTTGGCCAGCCATTCAGCAACATGTGCCAAGGCAACTTGTCGATGCCCCTCCAAATAATGCGGAGCGCCTTTCATTTCAATGTAGGTCTTATCAACCGCGCCACTGTTATCCACGATTTCTTTGGCTTGCCACAAACGAATCTCTGTGTCAGCGGTCGGGTGTATCAAAAGTGTCGGCACTTTGACATTCGGCATGGTGTCTGCCAACTTGGCGTGACTTGATAATCCGCTCCATGTTGACAACCAGCCACGCGCCGTCATGGAACGACCAAGTCCCCCACGTCCATAGTTGGCATCAAAAGGATCAGGAAAGGCAAATAAGCTTCCCATTGGGCGATCATCAGGATCTATTGACAAATCAAGATACGCAGGATCCGCGAGAGTTCGATATATCACCATGTACTTGGTGAACACTGCGCGGCGGCGTAACTCGCGCCACTGCAAAGTTTGTGTGGATGCTTCAACTCCACGCAACTGAGAACCCGCCACTCCCGATTCGGCAATGCTGGTCTGAGCTATTTCATCAATACGCGCCACGCGTTCAATCTGTGCAGCGCGATAACCCTTCAACCATTGTTTGTCATAAACACAGGGCTCTGGCCAAGGGCGCCAGCCATTATCGGGATGGTACATATCAAGTTCAGGAATGGTTGAGAACGGATCCATCTCATCGGCCACACTCGGATCAATGACCTGCAACATAAAAACACCTTCGCCTGGATGGGCTGCCATACCAATCCATCCATCACCAATGCCCCGCTCGGTATGAGCGAGTGCCATCAGCGATCCACCTCCAGAGTTACCGAGCAACACAACGGCTTGCGCCCCGCGACGCTTCATCTCGTTGTACACAGTCTCCACATCAATGGTGCAGGCCTCGTGCAAGCAGTCAGTGTCATTGTTCATGTAGCGCGTACCAAAACCCAGCACCGCATATCCGGCGGCGGCCAACAATGGCGCGGCATAGTGCACGCTGAAGTCACCTCGAGGGTGCGAAAGAATCACCGCCGTCGTCCATTTTTTTCCTTGAGGCGGAGTCCACAAGATTCCACGTACCAAAGCGCCATCGGGACTGACTAAACGGATCGACTCGCGAGGAATTTCCACCCCTGGATCATCTGCCGGCAGTGGCCAATAGTTCAATCCAAACGGTCGCGAACCACCTATATGAGTATCTAGCATAAACGCACAGTAGGCGATACAGCCCGATGATTCTTTGACTACTGAACAGGCCGCTCTGTCAAAGTTGCAGACAGGGTCATCCGCTTGTCATTGCGCAGAACATCAACGGCGATGGTGTCACCAGGAGATCTATCGCGAATGGCGGCTACTAAAGCCAGTTGACCGTCAACTGGAGAGCCATCTGCTTCAATCACAATGTCGCCAGCAATCATTCCAGCAAGATCGGCTGGCGAATCGGGAGAAACAGTACCAATCACTGCTCCCCTGCCCCCATCATCACGGTTCAATACAGTCACTCCAAGGTAGCCCTCAGTGCGCGTTGCACCATTGGCCAACGCCCTCAAGGCGGCAATCACAGGTAGGACCTCTGAAACAGAAATGGAAAAACCAACATTATTCGCCGCAACATCAGTCGAACTCTTGAAAACTGCGGTGTTGATACCAATGACTTGACCAGAAGTATTGAGCAACGGTCCGCCCGAATTTCCAGATGAGATCGCCGTATCCGTTTGAATCAAACCATCTAGCGCGCCGTCCCCACTAGTGATGGTGCGGTTCAATGCGGAAACTATACCGCGCGTGACAGTTGGGCCACCATCAAGATTGAGAGCGAAACCGACTGCCACAACATCATCACCGATATCAATCGAAGTGGCATCGGCGAACACCACTGGCAATAAGCCACTCAAATCCACGCGCAACAGGGCTAAGTCATTACCCGTGTCAATAGCTAACACCTGTGCAGAAACGGGATTAAGAGTGTCTACAAACATGACACTTACAGATTCCGCACTTTCAACCACATGAGCATTAGTCAGAATCTCTCCATCCGAAGAAATCACGACTCCAGTTCCAGTGGCCTGACCATCATCAAGGTTGGAGATGATCGTCACCACACTGGGGGTGATCGTTTGCAAAACAGCAGCCACATCGATTGTTGGCTCATCATCAACAGTGCGTGCTGCGGTCGTTATCGGTTGAGTAGAAGTCCCCAGACTTGGCGAATCAGAACTCGCTAAACGACTCCCTACTAGGCCACCAAAAACTAACGAGCACACCACACCAAGCACAACGAAAGTTTTCCACCGCGTCGCTTTGGCCGCAGGAACAGCATCATCGAGAAACACGGGTGATGAGTCTGGAGGAATCGGCGGGGGGAAGTGATCAGTCACAATTCAAGTTCTATCTCTTTTCATCACCCAAAGGTGACATTTTCAGGTGAGAAAATCGTAGGAAGCAAAATGAAGAACCCCGCCGTCTCCCGCGGGGTTCAACAAAAATGCATGACATTTAACTCAGGCGTTCTGGACTTTGATCTCCACTTCAACGCCGGCCGGTAGGTCAATGCGTTGGAGACTGTCAATGGTTGCCTGCTTAGGATCGATAATGTCAATGAGTCGCTTGTGGATACGCATTTCAAAGTGCTCACGCGAGTCTTTGTCAATGTGTGGTCCACGGATCACGGTATAACGATGCTTGTCCGTCGGCAAAGGAATAGGCCCACGAATGGTGGCGTTGGTACGAGTGACAGTCTCAACGATTTTGCGCGTTGACTGATCGATGATCTCGTGATCAAAAGCTTTGAGACGAATACGAATGATTTGAGCCATGATGTTCAGCGGCTCACTTAATGATCTTGACGACGCGGCCGGCGCCTACGGTACGTCCACCCTCACGGATAGCGAAACGCAAACCATCATCCATAGCAATCGGCTTACCGAGTTCCACAGTCATAGTCACATTGTCACCAGGCATCACCATCTCCGTGCCAGCAGGCAACTGCACAGTTCCCGTCACATCCGTGGTACGGAAAAAGAACTGAGGACGATAATTATTGAAGAACGGCTTATGACGGCCACCCTCATTCTTATTCAACACATACACCTGACCCTCAAAAGTGGTGTGCGGAGTAATCGAACCCGGCTTACACAAAACCTGACCGCGCTCAACATCTTCCTTCTTCGTTCCACGAAGAAGAGCACCAACATTGTCGCCAGCCTGACCCTCATCAAGAAGCTTACGGACCATTTCCACACCAGTACACACCGATTTCTGCGTATCACGCAAACCAACGATCTCTACTTCATCACCAGTATGAACACGACCCTGCTCAATCTTGCCAGTCACAACAGTTCCACGACCAGTAATCGTGAACACATCTTCAATCGGCATCAAGAACGGCTTATCCAATTCACGCGCAGGCTGAGGAATAGACGCATCACACGCAGCCATCAACTCCATAATCTTTTCCTGCCAAGCAGCATCACCCTCAAGAGCCTTCAACGCCGACACCCGAACAACAGGAGCGTCATCACCCGGGAACTCATACTCGTTCAACAACTCACGAACCTCAAGCTCCACCAACTCTAAAAGTTCCTCATCATCAACCATGTCGCTCTTATTCAAAGCCACAACAATGTACGGAACACCAACCTGACGAGCCAACAACACATGCTCACGCGTCTGCGGCATCGGACCATCAGTAGCAGCAACAACCAAAATCGCGCCATCAACCTGAGCAGCACCAGTAATCATGTTCTTGATGTAGTCAGCATGACCAGGCATATCAACATGGGCATAATGACGATTCATAGTCTCGTACTCAATATGAGCAATCGAGATCGTGATACCACGAGCCTTCTCCTCAGGAGCCTTATCAATCTGATCAAACGGCGTGTACTCCGCCAAACCCTTATCAGCCAACGTCCGCGAAATAGCCGCAGTCAACGTCGTCTTACCATGGTCAATATGACCCATCGTCCCAATATTCACATGAGGCTTCGTACGCTCAAACTTCGCCTTAGACATGATT